>NZ_BAAKJE010000009.1:0-31614 GCF_059704565.1 Massilia sp. NBRC 108631 | reverse complement strand
GCCGGGCCCGGCGACGCCGCGCCACGCCGACATGCGCAGCGGCCAGGACCGCCGCCGCGATCCGGCCGCCGCCGGCAGTCCCGGGGCGCCGGCCGAGGCGCGCGCCGGCAGCCTGCGCGTGCTGCTGGCGGAGGACAACCCGGTCAACCAGCGCCTGGCGCTGCGCCTGCTGGAAAAACTGGGCCACCGCGCCACGCTGGTCGACAGCGGCGTCGCGGCGCTGGAATACGCCACCAGCGTGCGCTATGACGCCGTGCTGATGGACGTGCAGATGCCCGGTCTGGATGGCCTGGCGGCCACGCGCCACATCCGCCTCTGGGAGCAGGGCAGAGATCAAGGCGCAGGGCAGGGCGGCGCACCCGGCGCGGCGGCGGCGCGGCGGCTGCCCATCATCGCCATGACCGCGCGCGCCATGGCCGGCGACCGCGAGCGCTGCCTGGAAGCGGGCATGGACGGCTACCTGTCCAAGCCCATCAGCCTGGCGCGCCTGCGGGACGCCCTGGCCGGCTGCGCGGCGCCCGCCCTGGCCCGGCGGGAGGCGGACGGTGCTCCCGGCGGCCTGCCGGTGCTGGACTGGCAGGCCGCACTGCAGCGGCTCGATGGCGACCAGGACTTGCTGCGCGAACTGGCCGCGCTGTTCCTGCTGGACGGCCCGCAGCTCTGGCGCGAAGTGGCGGACGCGCAGGCCGCGCAGGACAGGGAGCGCGCCGCGCGCGCCGTGCACAACCTCAAAGGCGTGCTGATGAACTTCGGCGCCGCGCGCGCCATCGCCGCCGCCGACAGCGCCAGCATCCCCGCCATGGAAGCGGCGCTGCAGCAGCTCTACTCAGCCCTCGGCGACGCCCTGGCTTGAGATGCCCCGGCCTGGTACATATAGCCGCGCGACCAGGGCAGCACGCGCGGATTGCGCCCGGCCTTGCCGCACACGATCTGGTACAAGCTGAGCAGATCCTGTTCGAAGCCGTACACGCAGCCCGCCAGATACACATGCCAGATGCGGAAGCGCTTCTCGCCGGCCAGCGTCCTGATGCGCTCCGCGTTGGCCTCGAAATTGTCGGTCCAGATCGAACAGGTGCGCGCGTAGTGGCGGCGCAGGTTCTCCACGTCGTACGCCTCCAGCCCGCCTTGCTGCATGGCCTTGAGCACCTGCCCGAGGTGCACCAGCTCCCCGTGCGGGAACACATACTTGTCGATGAATTCGCCGCCGCCGTATGGCGTCTCGCCGCCCTCCGCGTCGGTGCTGGTGATGCCATGGTTCATGGCCACGCCGTCCTCCGCCAGCAGGGCGTTGATGGCGCTGAAATAGGCCGGCAAATACTTCAGGCCCACGTGCTCGAACATGCCCACGCTGGTGATGCGGTCGAAGCTGCCGCGCACGTCGCGGTAATCCTGCAGGCGGATTTCCACCAGCTGTTCCAGCCCCGCCTCGCGCACCCGCTCGCGCGCCAGCTCGAACTGGTTCTGCGACAGCGTGATGCCGACGCAGCGCGCACCGTGGCGCTGCGCCGCGCGTATCACCAGCGCGCCCCAGCCGCAGCCGATGTCGAGCAGCGTCTGCCCCGGCTGCAGCCGGATCTTGGCCAGGATATGGTCGATTTTCTTGATCTGCGCGGCCGCCAGGTCCTCGTCGCCGCGCTCGAAGTAGGCGCAGGAATACACCATGGCCGGGTCCAGGAACTGCTGGTAGAACTCGTTGGAGACGTCGTAGTGGTAGCGGATCGCCTCGGCGTCCTTCTTGCGGTCATGCGTAAAATTGCGCGCGATGCGGGCGAAGCGCCCTTGCTCCTTGAGGGTGGAGCGCGCCAGCGCGTTCACCACGGCGATCATGTCGCGCGCCGCGCCGCGCACCTCGATCAGGCCCTCCACGTAGGCCGAACCGAGGTTGGACAGGGACGGCGTGAGCAGATAGCGCGCGGCGGATGCGCGCGGCAGGCGTATCGTCACGCGCGGCGGCTCAGGGGAAAAGTCGAACTGCTGGCCGTTCCACAGTTCTATGCGCAGCGGCATGGCGGTCTGGTGCTGCACCCCCGCCATCCAGGCGCTGAGTCGGTTTTGCGCGAACACGGTTGCCTCCCTAAAAAATCAGGGCTGCAAGCGCTCCTTCTTCCAGCTGCCGTCCGCTTGCAGCGTAAACACGATGCGGTCATGGAAGCGCGAGCGGCGGCCCTGCCAGAATTCGACCCGCTCCGGCACCAGGCGGTAGCCGCCCCAGTGCGGCGGGCGCTGCGGCTGGCCGCCGCTGGCCGCTTCCACGGCCGCAAAATTCGCTTCCATCTCGGCCCGGCTGGCAATGCGTTCGCTCTGATGCGAGGCCACCGCCGCCAGCTGGCTCTTCACGGGACGGCTGTAGAAGTACGTATCGCTGTCCTCGGCCGAGGTCTTTTCCACGCGGCCCTCGATGCGCACCTGGCGTTCCAGCTCGCGCCAGAAAAACAGCAGGGCCGCATGCGGGTTCTGCGCTAACTGCTGGCCTTTCTGGCTCTCGTAATTGGTGTACCACGTGAAGCCGCGCGCGTCGTATTGCTTGATCAGCACGACGCGCGAGCTGGGCTTGCCGTCCGCGCCCACGGTGGCCACGCTCATGGCGTTGGCCTCGAAAACTTCGGCCTTCATGGCTTCGTCGAACCACTTGGCGAACTGGTCCACCGGGTGGTCCAGCGTGTCGGCCTCGTCCAGGCTGGCGCGGCCGTAATCGAGCCGCAAGTCGGCGATGTCGACGCCGGCGGCGGTGGCTGGGGCCGGCGCCGCTGCCGGCGCGATGCCCCGCCGCGCCTGCATGGCATCGCCCAGTTGCTGCATCTGCACCGGGCTGAAGATGCGCTTGGCCATCGGCGCGATGTGCTGTTCTTCCTGCTCCATGTGGGCCGTGTAGTCGGCGACGAATTTCTCCACCGCTGGAGCGGACAGGGCGGTATCTGTCCCTGTGGCAATTTTGTCAAGTTGTGCTTTAATTATAAGCCAATCCCCATCCATTTGCTGGTGCTGCGCAAGGAGGCGCGGCATCATGTCGCGCAGCACGGCGGCATCGTCGCCGCGCGCGGTGGCGTCCAGCATGGGCAGCAGGTTGCGCTCCTCGTCCTCGTGGTGCAAATGGGCCGCGTTGCTGAAATATTTCAGCACCGCCTGCGCCGCCTGGCGCGCCTGCTGGTCGGCGCCGTGCTGCGGCAGGTGGGCCAGCAGCTTGCGCAGGGTGGCGAGCTGCTGGCGGATGCGGTCGTGGCAGTGTTTCAGGACGGCGATGGGCTGGCTGAAGTCGGGCGCCGTGTCGATCAGGGAATTGCTCATGGAGGGGCTCGTCGGTTTGGCTATGGATAGTCAGCCATTCTAGAATAAATCCTTGCCGCCCGCGTCCGTTAGAATGACGGGATGACCGACCTAATTTCCCCCCCCAACCCCGAAGTGGACTACGAGCGCCGCTTCGGCGGCGTTGGCCGCCTGTACGGCCAGCCCGCGCTGGAACGCTTCCGCAACGCCCACATCTGCGTGATCGGCGTCGGCGGCGTCGGCTCCTGGATCGTCGAGGCGCTGGCCCGCAGCGCCATCGGGCGCCTGACCCTGATCGACCTCGACAACGTGGCCGAATCGAACATCAACCGCCAGATCCAGGCCCTGACCGGCACGCTCGGCCAGGCCAAGATCCACGCGCTGGCCGAGCGCATCGCGCAGATCAACCCCTACTGCGACGTGACGCAGATCGAGGACTTCATCGAGCCGGACAACCTGGAGCAGATGGTCGGCGTGGGCCGCTACGACTACGTGGTTGACGCCATCGACAGCGCCAAGGCCAAGACCGCGCTGGTGGCCCACTGCCACCGCCACAAGATCCCGCTGATCGTGATCGGCAGCGCCGGCGGCAAGACCGACCCGGCCAAGATCGAAGTGCGCGACCTGTCCAAGACCGAGCAGGAGCCGCTGCTCAAGAAAGTGCGGCGCCGGCTGCGCAGCAACTACGGCTTCCCGCCGGGCATGAAGAACAAGTACAACATCGACGCCGTGTTCTCGATGGAGCCGCTGCAGGCGCCCAACACCGGCGAAGCGTGCTCGATCGACGGCGACGAGCGGGCGGTCACCGGCCTGAACTGCGCCGGCTACGGCTCCGCGATGGTGGTCACCGCCACCTTCGGCATGGTCGCCGCCGGCCACGTCCTGAACAAGCTCGCCGCCCAGGTCACCCCGCCCCCCGCCCGCCTGCAGCCTGAACCAACATCCCCCAGCCCAGCCTAGCCCAGCCTAGCCCAGCCCAGCCCAGCCCAGCCAGGCAAAGCCCAGCCAAGCAGCCTGAGCCGCATTTACCCCCACTTCGGGGTCTGACCCCGAAGTGGGGGTAAATGCGGCTGAGCTCGCTTGCGTAAGTTATTGATTTACTTGAGCATGTTTTGCGGCAATGGCCATGTAGCTGCCGTTGGGGAAGGATTCGACCAGCGCCACGCCGGTGGCGTGCCACGGCACCGGTTCGAATTGCGCGTCCGGCGGGGCGCTTTTTGCTTCGCGCGCCAGCGTGATGTGGGGTTTGAAGTCGCCGTGCGTGGCGGCAGTAAAGCCGGCCGCTTCCAGCCGCCCCATCAGGTCGGCCTGCAGCGCGGACAGCGCCGGCGGCGGCGCCGACATGCCGGCCCAGGCAATCCGCGGACGCTGGAAGTAGCCCAGCATGTCCACCCGCAGCCGCAGCTCCGGCACCGCCAGCCCGTCCAGTATCGACAGCAGCGGCGCCATCGCCGCGGCCGGCTGTTGCCCCAGGAACGCCAGCGTCAGGTGCAGCTTGGCCGGGGCGATGGCCCGTCCCGGCGCCAGCGGCTGCAGCCGCGCCAGCGCGGCGCGCGTGTCCTCATCCGGCCACAACGCGAAAAAAAGCTTGTGGCCGGTCTGTTGAATAATTGCATCGGATGGCTGATTTGTTATCATGTGCGTCGCTTGAAACCTCAACGAAAGAATACATTATGGCCCGTCGTTCTGTTTTGTTCGCATTCCTGCTTGCCAGCATCGCCACCGCCACCCTGGCGCAGGCCGCCGGCCAAGCGCCCGCCACCGCTGCCGCCGCTGATGCGCCCGCGCCGGCGCCGGTCGTGGTCGGCTCGGCCCAGCCCGGCCCAGCCGCCGATTCGCTGATCGTCAACGACGTCAAAGTCGGCGCCGGCAAGGAAGCCACCGCCGGCCACCTGGTGCGCGTCAACTACACGGGCTGGCTGTACCGCCCGCTGGCCAAGAACCAGCGCGGCAAGAAGTTCGACAGTTCCATCGGCCGCGAGCCGCTCGAGTTTACGCTGGGCAAGGGCCAGGTCATCAAGGGCTGGGACCAGGGCGTGCAGGGCATGAAGGTGGGCGGCAAGCGCATCCTCATCATCCCGGCGGAACTGGCTTACGGCCCGCGTTCGGCCGGCGAGATTCCGCCGAACTCGGCACTGACCTTTGAAGTGGAACTGCTGGACGTGAAATAAGTCCTGCCAGGCCGCGCCCGGCGTGGTGCGCGGCCTCGAATTCGGCGTAGACTGAAGCTTCCAGCCACTCGAGCGGAGCCTACGCCATGAATATTGCCAACGATGTCACTGAACTGATCGGCAACACGCCGCTGGTTCGCATCAACCGGATGGCCGCCGGCGCACCGGCGCAAATCCTTGCCAAGCTAGAGTTTTACAGTCCCGCGCACAGCGTGAAAGACCGCATCGGCCTGTCCATGATCCAGGCCGCCGAAGCGGCCGGCCAGATCCGCCCCGATTCCATCATCCTTGAGCCTACCAGCGGCAATACCGGCATCGCGCTGGCCATGGTGTGCGCCGCGCGCGGCTACCGCTGCGCGCTGACCATGCCCGACACCATGAGCCGCGAACGCCGCATGCTGCTGCGCGCCTATGGCGCCGAGCTGATACTGACGCCGGGCAGCGAGGGCATGCTGGGCGCGATCCGTCGCGCCGAGCAGCTGGCCGAGTCGGACCCGCGCTACCTGATCCTGCAGCAGTTCAACAACCCGGCCAACCCGGAGGTGCACCGCCGCACCACCGCCGAGGAAATCTGGCGCGACACCGACGGCCGCGCCGACATCCTGGTGGCCGGCGTGGGCACCGGCGGCACCATCACCGGGGTGGGCGAAGTGATCAAGGCGCGCAAGCCGGAGTTCCAGTGCATTGCCGTGGAGCCGGACGCGTCGCCGGTGCTGTCGGGCGGCCCCAAGGGGGCGCACCCGATCCAGGGCATCGGCGCCGGCTTCGTGCCGGCCGTGCTGAACACCCAGGTGTACAAGGAAGTGATACGGGTGAAGAACGAGGATGCCTTCGCCACCGCGCGGGCGGCGGCGTCGCAGGAAGGGCTGATGGTGGGCATTTCGTCGGGCGCGGCGCTGTGGGCCGCGATCCAGGTGGCGCAGCGGCCCGAGAACGCGGGCAAGCTGATCGTCACCATCATCCCGTCGTTCGGCGAGCGCTACCTGAGCACGGCGCTGTTCTCGGGACTGGCCGACCAGTAGCGGCCGGCCGCGCTCAGGGCGCCTGCAGGCAGCAGGCGTGGTCGGTGGTGCCCATCTCCACCTGCAGCGTGCAGTGGTGCACCGCGAAGTCGGCCTTCAGGCGCGCGGCGATCTCGTCGAGCGCCTCGTCGCCGGGGTGCCCGCCCGGCATCACCAGGTGGGCGGTGAGCGCCGTTTCGGTGGTGCTCATGGCCCAGATGTGCAGGTCGTGCACCTCGTTCACGCCGGGCCGGGCGCGCAGGAAGCGCTCCACTTCGGGCGCGTCCACCGATTCCGGCACCGCCGCCAGCACCAGCTTCAGCGCTTCGCGCAGCAGCGCCCAGGTGCTCACCATGATGATGACCACGATGGCGATGCTGACCAGCGGGTCGAGCCAGGTCCAGCCGGTCCACAGCACGGCCAGGCCGGCCAGCAGCACGCCCAGCGAGATGGCGGCGTCGGCCGCCAGGTGCAGGTAGGCGCCGCGGATGTTGATGTCGTCCTTGGCGCCGGCCATGAACAGCCAGGCCGAGAAGCCGTTGACGGCGATGCCCACCGCCGCCACCACCGACACCGTCAACCCGTGCACCGGGGTGGGGTTCATCAACTGCTGCACCGCTTCCCAGGCGATGGCGCCGCAGGCGGCCATCAGCAGCATGGCGTTGAACAGCGCGGCCAGCATGGAGCTGCTGCGCAGGCCGTAGGTGTAGCGCTGGTTGGGCGCGCGCCTGGCCAGGATGGCGGCGCCCCAGGCCAGCATCAGGCCCAGCACGTCGGACAGGTTGTGGCCGGCGTCGGCCATCAGCGCAGTGGAGTTGGCGACGAAGCCGTAGCCGAATTCGATGGCGACAAAAACCGTGTTCAGCGCAATGGCGATGGCGAACGCGCGGCCCTGGCTGTTCGGGTCGCCATGGTGGTGGTGATGGCCGCCATGGCCGTGACCGTGGCCGTGATCATGGTCATGGTCATGGTCATGGTTGCGGCCGTGGTCATGCTGGTGTCCATGCTCATGGTCGTGCTCGTCATCGTGGGCATGTTGGTGGCCATGCTGGTGCTCGTGCGCGCGGCGGTGGCCGGCGCGCTGCGGTTCGTGCTGGTGGTCGTGGTCGTGTGGCATGGCTTATCCGGGTTCGGCGATATGCTCGAGCATATCGTGGAGCACGCCGCTGATGTGGGCATCGGCGGCGGCGTAGAAGACCTGCTTGCCCAGGCGCTCGGATTTGACGATGCGGGCGGCGCGCAGCAGGCGCAAATGGTGGCTGACGAGCGAACTGCTCAATTGCAGCGCGGCGGCGATGTCGCCCACGGCCACCGGCGCCGCCACGCAGGCGAGCACGATGCGCAGCCGCGTCGGATCGCCCAGCAGGTGGAACAGGTCAGCCAGCTGGGCGATGGACGCGTCGGATTCGGGTGGGGTGCACATAAGTCAACATATGAATAGGTGTTCACATGTTAGCACATTACGGCGGGCGCTTACTTTTGCAGTTCAGCCTGGATCTGCTCGCGGGCCTTGGCGTCCAGCTTGTCGATGGCGCGGGTCAGCTTCTCGGCCTGGGCCAGCGCCGCCGCTTGCTGCACGGTCAACTGGGGCGCCGCCGCAGGCTTGCTGAACAGCGCCTGCACGCCGGTCACCAGCAACGCGGTCAGCAGCGAGATGCCGGCGGCGGCGGCCAGCAGGCGCAGTTCGCGCGGCGTCAGCAGCGGCGACTGGGTGGCGATGGCTTGCACCGGCGCGGCCGGGGCGGGCGCGTAGCCGGCGGTGGCGGGGGCGGCCGGGCTGGCCGGGGCGCGGGCCGGCGCCAGGCCGCCGGCGGCGCGCGCCTGCTCGGCCAGCTCCTGCGAGGCGGCGTCGATGCGCGCGATGTGGCGCTCCACCGATTCGGCCAGCACCGCTTCGTTCAGCGCCACCAGCGCGAAGATGGGATCGTCGATATCGACCTTGACGCCGGTTTTTTCAAACACGAGGCTGCGCAGCTTGTGCTGGTCCATGGCGCCGTCCTCTTACCAGCTGACTTTGTCGAGCTGCTCGAACAGGTCGCGGAACACCACCTTGATGCGCTGCTTTTCCATTACGTTGAATTTGTCGCTGGCTTTCACTTCGTCGGCCGTCAGGCGCGCCGTGTTCATCTTCTTGATGTCGGCGCCGAAGGTGTCGGCGTTGCGTTGCGTGAGCACCACGCGGCCCACCACGCGCGCGGCGTTGTCGGCGTAGGTCTGCGATTCGATGAAGGACTTGCCGGAGGCCGACACCAGCTGGCCGAAGTGTTCGTTCTCCCACAGCACCAGCGGCACCGAGGTCGATTTTGCCGTGGACAAAAAGCCCATCGCGGTGTCGTGCAGCGTGTCGCCGCCGCCGACGATGGTGTGGATGTAGACCTTGCGGCCCGACTCCTGCAGCAGCGCGAAGCAGTCGTTTTCGATCAGGTAGGCCACCAGCGGCGAGAAGGTGTTGGCGCCGTTGTCGATCACGCAGTTGCCGTCTTCCTCCAGGATGTCGATCATCAGCGCGTCGAAGCGCTTGGGGTCGATGGTGCGCGCGTCCGTCATCACCGGCACGTGCTTCACGTCCATCGCCTTGTAGCGCGAGAAGGTGGCGTTTTCCTGGTCGGTGTCGTAGCAGCGCAGCGGGGTTTCGTCCTTGGCCGCCAGCCATTGCGCCAGGATGGTCGACACCAAGGTCTTGCCTATGCCGCCTTTGCCCTGCAGGATGAAATGTACGGTGTTCTGCATCGCGCTCTCGTGAAATATGTCTCTGATTAGTGGGCCTGCCCGGCACGCACTATACCAAAAAGCGCAGCAGCCCTTGCAGCGAATGCGCCACGGCCTGCTCGCGCACGGCGCGCCGGTCGCCGCCGAACACCAGCCGCTCGGTGCGCACCCAGCCCGGCCCGGCCCAGCCGAAGCACACCGTGCCCACCGGCTTGCCGGCCACCGCGCCGCCCGGGCCGGCGATGCCGGTGGTCGACAGCGCCACCTGGGCCGCGCTGTGGGCCAGCGCGCCCACCGCCATCGCCGCCGCCACTTCCTCGCTGACGGCGCCGTGCTGCGCGATCAGGCCGGCCGGCACGCCCAGCATGCCGGTCTTGGATTCGTTGGAATAGGTGACGAATCCGCGCTCGAACCAGCCGCTGGAGCCGGCAATTTCCGTCACCGCCTGCGCCGCGCCGCCGCCGGTGCAGGACTCGGCAGTGCACAGCCGCAGGCCGCGGCTGTGCAGCGCCGCGCCCACGTCGGCGGCCAGGCGCTGCGGCCCGTCCGGTCCTTCCAGCGCCTGGCTTGCCTGTTCCGTTGCCGTGTTGTCCATTTGCGTACTCCTCTTGCATTGCGTACAGTTATTTAATGGACACATTCTAGCCCGCCGCGCTTTGCGCACGGTCAAAAAATTATGCTCAGCAAGGGCAAAAATGCGTACACTCGATTGGCCTGAATCTACTTGGTTTCTAAGTTAAAGGGAGGGGAGACATGCAGCTTGCAAGCTTGCCGCGACTGCTGCGTCTGCCGCTGGTCCTGGCGCGGTTCGTCCCCCGGCTCGCGCCGCAGCTTGCCGTGCCCCTCATGTTCCTGCTGTTGCTGCTGCAGGCGACGCCACGGCCCGCCGCCGCCCAGGACAATAGCCTGGAACGCCAGGTCAAGGCCGCCTACCTGGTCAAGTTTGCCGGCTTCGTCGAATGGCCCGAGGGCAGTTTCGTACGCCCCGACAGCCCGCTGCTGATCGGCGTGATGGGCGCCGACGCGCTGGCCGACCAGCTTGAGCGCAGCGCGGCCGGCCACAGCGCCAACGGCCACCCCTTGCAGATAAAAAAACTCAGGAAGGGCGAGCCGCCCGGCCACCTGCACATCCTGTTCATCGGCGCGCTTGACAGGGCCAGCCTGCAGGAGCTGCTGGCCGCCATCCGCAGCCAGCCCATGCTCACCGTGTCCGACAGCGAGGAAGCGCACGCGCTGGGCAGCATCATCAATTTCGTGCTGGCCGACGAGCGGCTGCGCTTCGAGGTCGCGCTCAAGCCGGCCGCCGCCGCCCGCATCCGCATCAGCGCGCGCATGCTGTCGGCGGCGTACCGGGTGGTGCCGGGAGGGGCGACATGACGGACCAGCGCATGGAAGGGGGGCACATGAAGGGCGGGCATATGCGGCGCATGCGTTCCCTGCGCCAGAAGCTGCTGGGCGTAGTCATGCTGACCACGCTGGTGGCGCTGCTGGTGTCGCTGGCCATGATCGTGGCCTACGACCTGCGCGCCTACCACCAGAGCGTGAGCGGCGACATGAGCACGCAGTCCGAGCTGATCGGCCACATGAGCAGCGCCGCGCTGGCGTTCGACGACCGCGCGCTGGCCAAGCAGACCCTGTCGCTGCTGCGGCTGCGCCCCAAGATCAACGCCGGTGCCATCTACAACGCCAAGGGCAAGCTGTTCGCCAGCTACGTGGCGCCCGGCCAGGACGACCACTTCCCGCAGCAGGCCGAGGCCGACGCCATGCGCTTTGAAGACGGCAAGCTGACGCTGTTCAAGCGCATCGTCGACAACGGCGAGCTGGTGGGCACGGTCTATTTGCGCGCCGAGTACGAAATGGTGGGCCGCCTGGCCGACTACGTGGGCATCGCGCTGCTGGTGATGCTGCCGGCCATGTGCATCGCCTACCTGATCATGCGCCGCACCGACTACATCATCACCCGCCCCATCCTCGACATCCGCGACGTGGCGCGCGAGGTGGTGCAGACCGGCGACTATTCGCGCCGCGCCGCGCCCACCAGCGAGGACGAGGTGGCGCAGCTGGTGGAGTCGTTCAACTCCATGCTGAGCGAAGTGGAAATCCGCCAGCGCGAACTGGCGCAGTCGAACGGCGAACTGGCGCGCGAGGCCGAGCAGCGCACGCTGGCGCAGCAGGAAGTGATGCGGCTGAACGAGGAACTGGAGCAGCGCGTGCACGAGCGCACCTTGCAGCTGGAGGCCACCAACGGCGAACTGGCCATGGCGATGGAAGAGGCCAAGAGCGCCAACCAGGCCAAGTCGGCCTTCCTGTCGTCCATGAGCCACGAACTGCGCACGCCGCTCAACGCCATCCTCGGCTTCGCCCAGATCCTCACTTCCGACAAGCTGCCCTCCACCCTGGTGCAGAAGAAGGAGTTCGCCGGCCATATCCTGAAGTCCGGCCGCCACCTGCTGACCTTGATCAACGAGATCCTCGACCTGGCCAAGATCGAATCGGGCGCGGTGGCGCTGTCGATGGAGCCGGTGGCGCTGCAGGAGATGCTGCAGGAGGTGCAGAGCATGACCGAGCCGCTGGCGGCCGCGCGCGGCATCCGCATGCTGTTCCCGGACAGTTGCCAGGCCACCGTGGGCGCCGACCGCACCCGCCTCAAGCAGGTGCTGCTCAATTTGCTGTCCAACGCCATCAAGTACAACCGCGAGGGCGGCGCGGTGGTGCTCGACTGCAGCAGCAGCGGGCCGGGCCTGCTGCGCCTGTCGGTGCAGGACACCGGCATCGGCCTGAAACCGGAGCAGGTGGCCATGCTGTTCCAGCCTTTCAACCGCCTGGGACAGGAGAGCGGGCCGGAGGAGGGCACCGGCATCGGCCTGGTGGTCACCAAGCGCCTGGTCGAGCTGATGGGCGGGGTGATCGGCGCCTCCAGCAGTCCGGGCGTGGGCAGCCTGTTCTGGATCGAGCTGCGCGCCACCGAGCCGCTGCCTTCGCTGGTCGACAGCGAAACGGCGCGCGCGCTGGTCGACAGCGCCGGCGGGCGCGCCCCGGACGCGCCGGCCGTGATCCTGTATGTCGAGGACAATCCGGCCAACCTGAAACTGGTGGAGGAGATCATCAGCTTCCGGCCCGACCTGCGCCTGCTGCCGGCGCCCGACGCCCACCTCGGCATCGAACTGGCGCGCGCGCACCAGCCGGACGTCATCCTGATGGACATCAACCTGCCCGGCATGAGCGGCCTGGACGCCATCCGTGTGCTGCGCAGCGACAGCCGCACCCAGCACATTCCGGTCATCGCGCTGACCGCCAACGCCATGCCGCGCGACATAGAAAAGGGCGTTGCGGCAGGATTCTTCCGTTACCTCATCAAGCCGATCAACATCGATGAGTTCACGGAGGCCATCAACAGCACGCTGGCCTATGTAGCCGAACGCACCGACCGCAAAGCCAGCAAGGAAATGTCATGATTACCCAGGCCGACATCCTCAACGCGAAGATCCTGATCGTCGACGACCAGGCCGTCAACGTGCAGCTGCTGGAGTACCTGCTCACCACCACCGGCTACACCGCGGTCAGCTCCACCACCGACCCGCGCGTGGTGGCGCCGTGGCACGAGCAGCACACCTACGACCTGATCATCCTCGACCTGCACATGCCCGGCATGAGCGGCTTCGACGTGATGAACGCGCTCAAGCCGCTGGAGGCCGATGCCTACCTGCCGGTGCTGGTGGTGACGGCGCAGCCGGACCACAAGCTGGCCGCGCTGGAGGCCGGCGCGCGCGATTTCGTCAGCAAGCCCTTCGACCCGGTGGAAGTGCTCACGCGCATCCGCAATATGCTGGAAGTGCGGCTGATGCACCGCGAATCGAAGAACTACAGCGCCTTGCTGGAGCAGACCGTGCGCGAGCGCACCGCCGAGCTGCAGCGCTTCCGCAGCGCGATGGACGCCACCGCCGACGCCATCTTCCTGATCGACACCGCCACGCTGGCGCTGGTGGACGTGAACGACGGCGCTTGCCGCATGCTGGGCTACGCCCGCCCGCAGCTGCTGGCGCTGGAGCCCGAACGCATCGGACTGGGTGCGCGCGACAGCCTGCAGGTCCATTGCAACGCAGCCTTGACCACCGTGGGGACGGCGCGCGCGCCCGAGCTGCTGGAGACCGAGCTGACGCGCCAGGACCTGGCGGCGGTGCCGGTGGAACTGTACTGGCAGCTGCAGCAGGGCGGCGGCTTCGACCAGGCCGGGCCGCATCCGGCGGGCGTGCAGCCGACCCTGATTTGCGTGGCGCGCGACATCAGCGAACGCCGCCTGGCCGAGGAGCGCCTGCTGCACATGGCGCACTACGACAGCCTGACCGGCCTGCCCAACCGCACGCTGTTCTTCCAGACCCTGGCCGAGGCCATCGAGCTGGCGCAGGACAAGGAATGGCGCATCGTGGTGCTGTTCATCGCGCTGGACCGCTTCAAGAACATCAACGATTCGCTGGGTCCGGCGGCCGGCGACGAGCTGCTGCGCCAGTTCAGCAACCGGCTGGTGCAGTGCGTGCGCATCCGCGACACCGTGGGCCGCCTGGGCGGCGACGAGTTCGCGCTGATCCTGACCATGACGCGCAACCAGCAGGACGCGGTGCTGGTGGCCAACGAGGTGCGCGAGGCGCTGCGCGCGCCGTTCGACCTGGAGGGCCACCCGGCCGCGCTGACGGCCTCGATCGGCATCGCCATGTACCCGGACGACGCCACCGACCCCGAAACCCTGGTCAAGTACGCCGACACCGCCATGGAGCGCGCCAAGCAGGCCGGCCGCGACGGCTACCGCTTCTTCACCGCCGGCATGAACGTGCAGGTGCTGGCGCGGCTGGACCTGGAACTGGCGCTGCGCCGCGCGCTCGACGAGAACGAACTGCTGCTGTACTACCAGCCCAAGGTCAACCTGACCACCGGCCGCATCAGCGGCGCCGAGGCGCTGCTGCGCTGGCAGCGGCCCAACTACGGCATGGTGTTCCCGGCCGAATTCGTGCCGGTGCTGGAGGACACGGGGCTGATCGTGCGGGTCGGCGCCTGGATCATCGACGCGGCCTGCCGCCAGATCGCCGCCTGGGGCCGCTCCATGGTGGGACCGGTGACGGTGGCGGTGAACGTGTCGAGCCGCCAGTTCGTCGAGGGCGACCTGGAAGGCGAGGTCAAGGCCGCGCTGGAGCGCCACAAGGTGCCGCCCGAGCTGCTTGAGCTGGAGCTGACCGAGACCGCGCTGATGTCCAACGCCGAGCGCACCATCGGCGTGCTGGGACGGCTCAAGGAGCTGGGCGTGAAGTGCTCGATCGACGATTTCGGCACCGGCTATTCCTCGCTGGCCTATCTACAGCGCTTCCCGATCGACAAGCTGAAAATCGACATCGCCTTCGTGCGCGACATCACCACCAACCCGAACGACGCGGCGATCGCGCTGGCCATCATCAGCATGGCGCACAGCCTGAAGCTGCGGGTGATCGCCGAGGGCGTGGAGACGCGGCCGCAGCTGGAATACCTGCGCCGCAACCGCTGCGACGAGATCCAGGGCTATTTCTTCAGCCGCCCGCTGCCGGCCGACGAGATGGGCCAGCTGGTCGAGGGCGGGCGCAGCCTGCCGCCGGACCCGAACCAGGCTGCCGAGCCGCCGCAAACCCTGCTGATCGTGGACGACGACGTCAATGTGCTGTCCTCGCTGCACCGGCTGTTCCGGCGCGACGGCTACCGCATCCTGACCGCTGCCACGCCGGCCGAAGGCTTCGAGCTGCTGGCGCTGTACCCGGTGCAGGTGATCGTGTGCGACCAGCGCATGCCCATCATGAGCGGCACCGAGTTCCTCAGCAAGGTCAAGGAGATGTATCCGGACACGATACGGATTATCCTGTCCGGCTATACGGGCTTGGAGGCGGTGCTCGATTCGATCAACCGGGGTGCGATCTACCGCTTCTACACCAAGCCCTGGGACGATATCCAGCTGCGGGACAATATCCGGCTGGCCTTCCACCACTACTGGCTGATGCACGGCACCGGGCGCCGCGTGGGCGAGCCGGGCGAGGACCATACGTCGCTGGCGTGACCCGCCAGCGTTCAGCCAAAGTGGTCGAAGCCGTGCAGCTTGAGGGCCAGCGGCGCGCCGTGCACATCGACCAGGCGCAGGCCGGCTTCGGCTTCGATGCGACCCACCCGCGTGACCGCCGTGCCGCTTTGCGCGCCGGCCGCCAGCACCGCCCCGCGCGCTTCGGCAGGCGCGGTGAAGCACAACTCGTAGTCGTCGCCGCCGGCCGCCGTGTACGCGCGCCGCCAGTCCTGCGCGCAGCCGGCCAGCACCGGGCCGGCCGGCAGCGCGTCCACGTCCAGCACCGCGCCCACGCCGGACAGCTTCAGGATGTGCCCGACGTCGCCCACCAGTCCGTCCGAAATATCGATGGCCGCGTGCGCGATGCGCTGCTGGGCCAGCAGGCGCCCCAGCGCCACGCGCGGCGTGGGCGCGTGCAGCCGGGCCGACGCCGCCGCGAAGCGCGCCGCCCCGTCCGCGCCGCCTGCCGCCTGCGCCAGCTGCGCCCCCGCGCCCGGCTCGTTCAGGCAGGCCGCCAGCGCCAGGCGCGCGTCGCCCAGCGTGCCGGAGATCCAGATATCGTCGCCGGGCCTGGCCGCGTCGCGCCGCAGCGCCTCGCCCGGCGCCAGTTCGCCGAAGATGGTGATGCAGATGTTGAGCGGCCCCTTGGTGGTGTCGCCGCCCACCAGTTCGCAGCCGTGGGCGTCGGCCAGCGCGAACAGGCCGGCCGAAAAGCCCGCCAGCCAGCCGCGGTCGGCCGACGGCAGCGCCAGCGCCAGGGTGAAGGCGACGGGGCGCGCGCCCATGGCGGCCAGGTCGGACAGGTTGACGGCCAGGCTTTTATGGCCCAGCTGGTACGGGTCGGCGCCGGCGAAGAAATGGCGGCCCTCCACCAGCATATCGGAGGAAATGGCGGTCTGCATGCCGGCGCCGGGCGTCAGCAGGGCGCAGTCGTCGCCTATGCCGAGCGTGGCGCGCAGCGGGCGGGGGCGCTTGAAGTATTCTGCGATGAGGTCGAATTCGGAGAGCATGCCGCCATTGTACTAGCGTACTAGGCGTTGCCGCCCTCGGCCAGTTCGTCCTCCAGCGCCGCCTGGCGCTTGTGGCGGCTGGAACTGTAGCCCCAGATGCCGGTCGAGACGATGGCCGCCGCCGCCAGCAGCGCCGATTGCGCAGTGCCGGGTTCGGCAAAGCACAGCATCACCGTGGCAACGGGAAAGGCTAGACTGGAGAGTCGGAAGCTGTTGTGCCAGAACTGGTAGCTCATCGCGCGCCCTTCTTTCAAAAATGGCAAAGCATGTCAGTAAGGCCAGTCTATTACGTGAAAGCTACATTGTCTAGGAGAACTAAAGCCTTTCATTCAACTATCCTGATCCTGGCGCAATAGTTGCGCTCCGAAAGGCGGATGTGCCATAGAAAGAATTGATAAAATTGATAAGGCCGATAGTTATTCTGCCGGATTCGTGAAAATACCTAGCTGACTGAAAGAATTGGTCTGATAGAATCGGAAGCTTTCCCGATAGACAAACAGGAAGGCAGCAAGAGCATGGATTCGTCATCTGATAAAAAAGAGGAATTGAGACAACAACTGCGCCTGGCCGCGCTCGAATACCACGAGTGCCCCAAACCCGGCAAAATCAGTGTAACCCCCACCAAGCAGTTGACCAACCAGCGCGACCTCGCGCTCGCTTACTCTCCCGGCGTGGCTGCCCCCTGCGAAGAAATCGTCGCGGATCCCGCTAATTCCTACAAGTACACCGCGCGCGGCAACCTGGTCGCCGTCATCACCAACGGCACCGCCGTGTTGGGCCTGGGCAATATCGGCCCGCTGGCCGCCAAGCCGGTGATGGAAGGCAAGGGCGTGCTGTTCAAGAAGTTCGCCGGCATCGACGTGTTCGACATCGAGATCAACGAATCGGACCCGGACAAGCTGTGCGACATCATCGCCTCGCTGGAGCCGACCTTCGGCGGCGTAAACCTGGAAGACATCAAGGCGCCCGAGTGCTTCACCATCGAGCGCCAGCTGCGCGACCGCATGAAGATCCCGGTGTTCCATGACGACCAGCACGGCACCGCCATCATCGTCGGCGCGGCGCTGCTGAACGGCATCCAGCTGGTGGGCAAGGACATCAAGGAATGCAAACTGGTGGTGTCCGGCGCCGGCGCGGCCGCGCTGGCCTGCCTGGACCTGATCGTCGACCTCGGCTTCCCGCTGGAAAACATCTTCGTCACCGACCTGGCCGGCGTGGTCTACAAGGGCCGCACCGAGCTGATGGACCCGGACAAGGAGCGGTTCGCGCGCGACACCCCGGCCCGCACCCTGGCCGAAGTGATCCCGGACGCCGACATCTTCCTGGGCGTGTCCGCCGGCGGCGTGCTCAAGCAGGACATGGTCAAGCAGATGGCGCCCAACCCGCTGATCCTGGCGCTGGCCAACCCGAACCCGGAAATCCTGCCGGAAGACGTGAAAGCGGTGCGCGGCGACGCCATCATCTGCACCGGCCGTTCGGACTACCCGAACCAGGTCAACAACGTGCTGTGCTTCCCCTACATCTTCCGCGGCGCGCTCGATTGCGGCGCCACCACGATTACCCGCGAGATGGAAATTGCCGTGGTGCACGCCATCGCCGAGCTGGCGCACGCCGAGCAGTCCGACATCGTGGCCACCACCTACGGCATCCAGAACCTGTCCTTCGGTCCGGAATACCTGATCCCGATGCCGTTCGACCCGCGCCTGCTGACCAAGATCGCCCCGGCCGTGGCCAAGGCGGCCTTCGACTCCGGCGTGGCCACCCGTCCGATCAAGGACCTGGAAGCCTACGCCGACAGCCTGCAGCAGTTCGTGTACCGTTCCGGCACCTTCATGAAGCCGCTGTTCGCGGTGGCCAAGCAGACCCCGGCCGAGCTGAAGCGCATCGTCTACGCCGAAGGCGAGGAAGAGCGCGTGCTGCGCGCCGTGCAGGTCATCGTCGACGAGCGCCTGGCCCGTCCTATCCTGGTCGGCCGTCCGGCCGTGCTGGAGAGCCGCATCCACAAATTCGGCCTGCGCCTGCGCCAGGGCATCGACTACGATGTCATCAACCCGGACTTCGACGAGCGCTACCGCGACTACTGGACCGCCTACTACGCGCTGGCCAACCGCCAGGGCGTGACGCAGGAATACGCCAAGCTGGAAATGCGCCGCCGCCATTCGCTGATCGGCGCCATGATGATCAAGAAGGGCGACGCCGACGGCATGATCTGCGGCACCTTCGGCACCACCGACCTGCACCTGAAGTATATCGACCAGGTGCTGGGCAAGCGTCCCGGCGCCTGCGTCTACGCCGCCATGAACGTGCTGGTGCTGCCGGAGCGCCAGCTGGCCATCGTCGACACCCACGTCAACGAGAACCCGGACGCCAACCAGCTGGCCGCCATCACCATCATGGCCGCCGAGGAAATGAAGCGTTTCGGCCTGCAGCCGCGCGCCGCGCTGCTGTCGCACTCGAACTTCGGCTCGTCCAACAGCGCCTCGGCGCAGAAGATGCGCGCCGCGCTGGCCATCGTCAAGGAACAGGCGCCGGAGCTGGAAGTGGACGGCGAAATGCATGGCGACACCGCCATGGATTCCAAGCTGCGCCAGAAGATCATGCCCGATTCGACCCTGACGGCGGACGCCAACCTGCTGGTGATGCCCAACATCGACTCGGCCAACATCGCCTACAACCTGCTGAAAACGGCGGCCGGCAACGGCATCGCGGTCGGCCCCATCCTGCTGGGCTGCGCCGCGCCGGTGCACATCCTGACCCCCTCGGCCACCGTGCGCCGCATCGTCAACATGACGGCGCTGTGCGTGGTGGACGCGGTGGCCCAGCGCAAGGCGTAAACCAACTGGTTGAGATCGCCCTGTAACGAGATGTAAGTAGTGTAAAGCCCGTCCGGCGCCAACCGGGCGGGCTGCATGTCTCTGTTACAATAACCGGCTGTCAAAGTTCTGTTGGAAAACGTGAATATCATGCAAAAGACTAAAAAAGCGCTCGTTACGGGCATTACCGGCCAGGATGGCGCCTATCTCGCAGAACTGTTGCTGGGCAAGGGCTATGTTGTCACCGGTACCTACCGCCGCACCAGCTCCGTTAATTTCTGGCGCATCGAAGAACTGGGCATACAGAATCACCCCAATTTGAAACTGGTCGAGTACGACCTGACCGACTTGAGCTCGAGCATCCGCCTGCTGCAGAACGGCGACTTCGACGAGGTCTACAACCTGGCGGCGCAAAGCTTCGTCGGCGTGTCCTTCGAACAGCCCGTCACCACGGCGGAAATCACCGGCATCGGCCCGGTCAACTTGCTGGAAGCTATCCGCATCGTCAACCCGAAGATCCGCTTTTACCAGGCGTCGACCTCGGAAATGTTCGGCAAGGTGCAAGCCATCCCGCAAGTGGAAGACACGCCGTTCTACCCACGCAGCCCGTACGGCGTGGCCAAGCTGTATGCCCACTGGATGACCGTGAACTACCGCGAGTCCTACGGCATCTTCGGCTCCTCCGGCATCCTGTTCAACCACGAGTCGCCGCTGCGCGGCCGCGAGTTCGTCACCCGCAAGATCACCGACTCGGTCGCCAAGATCAAGCTGGGCAAGCTCGACGTGCTGGAACTGGGCAATATGGACGCCAAGCGCGACTGGGGCTTTGCCAAGGAATACGTGGAAGGCATGTGGCGCATCCTGCAGGCTGACGAGCCGGGCACCTACGTGCTGGCCACCAACCGCACCGAAACCGTGCGCGACTTCGTCACCATGGCCTTCAAGGCCGTCGGCATCGCCATCGAATGGAAGGGCGAAGCGGAGCAGGAAACCGGCCACGACGCCAAGACCGGCAAAGTGCTGGTGCGCGTCAATCCGAAGTTCTACCGTCCTGCCGAAGTGGAGCTGCTGATCGGCAATCCGGCCAAGGCCACCAAGGAACTGGGCTGGGCGCCGAAAACCACGCTGGAAGAGCTGTGCCAGCTGATGGTGGACGCCGACCTGCGCCGCAACGAGATCGGCTTCTCGTTCTGATGAACGCGCCGGTGCAAGCCTTGCAACTGCTGTCGCCCGCGCAGGAAGGCGCAGGCAAGCGCGCGCTCGTCACGGGGCTGGCCGGCTTTACCGGCCAGTACGTGGCGGCCGAACTGCGCGCGGCCGGCTACCGCGTCACCGGCACCACGGTGCCGGGCCATGCCGGCGTGTCCGAGGACATGCTGGCGGTGGACCTGACCGACCGCGCCGCCGTGGCGGCCATGGTGCAGCAGGTGCAGCCGGAGGTGGTGGTGCACCTGGCGGCCATCGCTTTCGTGGCGCACGCCGACATCGAACAGATTTACCGCGTCAACGTGGTGGGTACCCGCAACCTGCTGGAAGCGCTGGCCGCGCTGGCGAAGAAACCGTCGGCCGTGCTGGTCGCTTCGAGCGCCAACATCTACGGCAACGCCGACTTGCCGATGCTGAACGAAGACGTGGCGCCGGCCCCCGCCAACGACTACGCCGTCTCCAAGCTGTCCATGGAATACATGGCCCGCTTATGGATGGACAAGCTGCCCATCGTCCTTACGCGTCCGTTCAATTACACGGGCGTGGGCCAGCACGAGAACTTCCTGCTGCCGAAAATCGTGTCGCACTTCCGCCGCAAGGCGGCCGACATCGAACTGGGCAACCTGCATGTGTGGCGCGACTTCTCGGACGTGCGCATGGTGGCGGCGGCCTACCGCCAGCTGCTGGCCAAGGCGCCGGCCGGGCAAACCTTCAACATCTGTTCCAGCACCGGCTACTCGCTGGGCGAAGCGCTGGACATGATGGGCCGCATCGCCGGCTACCAGATCAACGTGCATGTGAACCCCGCCTTTGTGCGCGCCAACGAAGTGGTGCGCCTGGTGGGCGACAACACCCGGCTGGCCGGCGTGGTGGGACAGATCGTGCCGGTGCCGCTGGAGCAAACGCTGCGCTGGATGTACGAGGCTTGAGTGTCTTGCGCATTGGCCTTTCCACCACCACTGTTGAGCCGGTCCTGACCGGCGGCCGGCTTGACGGCATAGGCGTCTACAGCCAGGCCCTGCTGCGGCATTTGCCGGCGGCCGGCTGCGCGGTGCAGGCCTTGTCGTTTGCGCCCTTCGGCCAGGGCGCCTCCGCCCTCAGCGTGGGGGCCCCCATGCCGCATTCCTTCCCGTATACCACGCTGCGCGACCTGTCCACCCCGGGCGCCGTGCGCGAGCACATGCCCAGCGTGGACCTGTACCACTCCACCGACTACCGCACCGTGCGCATGGACTGCATGGTGGTGGCCACGCTGCACGACGCGCTGCCGCTGTCGCACCCCGAATGGTGCAGCCCGCGCCTGCGCGGCCTGAAGAACTGGCTGCAGCGCAAGGCCGCGCGCAAGGCCGACCACGTGATCGCCGTGTCGCACTTCGCCGTGCGCGAGCTGGAACAGTGTTTTGGCGTCGATCCGCGCCGCATCAGCGTGGTGCACAACGGCGTCGACGAGCGCTGGCTGGATGCGCCCGCCCCCGAGGCGGTGGCCGCCACCCAGGCGCAGTACGGCCTGAAGCCGGGCTATTTCCTGTTTGTCGGCACGCTGCAGCCGCGCAAGAACCTGGGGCGCGTGCTGGAAGCCTACCTGGCCCTGCCGCCGGTGGTGCGCGCCAAGCGCCAGCTGGTGGTGGTGGGCGCGCCAGGCTGGCGCAGCGGGGAACAGCAGGCGCAAATGAAAGCGGCGGTGCAGAACGGCGAAAACGTCGTCTGGCTGGACCGCCTGACCCACGAAGAGCAGCTGCGCCATGTGTACGCGGGCGCGGGCGTGTTCGTGTTCCCCTCCCTGTACGAGGGCTTCGGCATCCCGGTGGTGGAGGCTTTCGCGTCCGGCGTGCCGGTGGTCGCCTCCAACACGTCGTCGCTGCCGGAAGTCACGCGCGGCGCCGCGCTGGAGGTCGATCCGCTGTCGGTGCCCGAGATCGGCGCGGCCATGCTGGAGCTGGCGCGCGACGACGCGCTGCGCGCGCGCTGCGTCGCCGCCGGCCGCGTGCGCGCCGTCGAGCTGACCTGGGCCGAGACCGCCCGCAAGACGGCAGCCGTGTACCACACCCTCTTATCCTGAACCTATGCGCGTCCTCCATTTCTACAAGACCTATTACCCCGATTCGTGGGGCGGCGTCGAGCAGGTGATCCGCCAGATGTGCGTGGGCACCACGCGCCTGGGCGTGAAGAACGACGTGCTCACGCTGACCCGCAACGGTGGCCCCGCGCAGATGGAGATCGAAGGCCACACGGTGCACCGCGTGCCGCTCAGCTTCGAAATCGCCTCCAACGGCATGTCGTTCGCGGCCATCCGCAAGCTCAAGCAGCTGGCGCGCGACGCCGACGTGATCCATTACCACTTCCCGTGGCCCTTCATGGACCTGGCGCACTTCATGGCGGGAATCGGCAAGCCCAGCGTGGTTACCTACCATTCGGACATCGTGCGCCAGAAAACGCTGCTGCGGGTGTACGCGCCGCTCAAGCGGCGCTTCCTGGGCAGCGTGGACGCGATCGTCGCCACCTCGCCCAACTACCTGGCCTCGTCGCCGGTGCTGGGCCGCTTCAAGCACAAGACCCGCACCATCACCTACGGCCTGGACCAGTCGATCTATCCCAAGCCTTCGCAGGCGGTGCTGGACAAATGGCGCGCGCGCTGTGGCCAGCGCTTCTTCCTGTTCGTGGGCATGCTGCGCTACTACAAGGGTCTGCACATCCTGCTGGACGCGCTGGCCGGCACCGACTATCCGGTGGTGATCGTCGGCGCCGGGCCGCTGGAGCAGGAGCTGAAATCGCACGCGGAACGCCTGGGCCTGACCCACGTGATGTTCGTCGGCGCGCTGGAGGAGGAGGACAAGGTGGCGCTGCTGGAGCTGTCCTACGCCATGGCGTTCCCGTCGCATTTGCGTTCGGAGGCGTTCGGCATTTCGCTGCTGGAGGCGGCCATGTACGGCAAGCCGATGATATCGAGCGAGATCGGCACCGGCACCACCTACATCAACGTGGACCAGGAAACCGGGCTGGTGGTGCCGCCGAGCGACCCGCAGGCCTTCGGCGCCGCGATGCGCACCTTGTGGGAGCAGCCGGAACTGGCCGCCGCCATGGGCCGCCGCGCCGCCCAGCGGTACCAGGACCTGTTCACCGCCGAGCGCATGGCGCGCAGCTACGTGGAACTGTACCGCGAGCTGGCCGGGAAATAAGCCTCAGCGCTCCGCCCAGCGCGCCTTGATCTCGACGATGGCGGGCAGGCGCTCCAGGAACAGGTCCACCAGTTCGGGATCGAAATGCTGGCCGCGCTGCTGGCGCAAATACTGCACCGCTTCCTCCACCGGCCACGCCTCCTTGTAGGGCCGGGCTGAAGTGAGCGCGTCGAACACGTCGGCAATCGCCACGATGCGGCCCTCCAGCGGAATGTCCTCTCCGGCCAGCCCGCGCGGGTAGCCGCTGCCGTCCCATTTCTCATGATGGGTGAGCGCGATATTGCGCGCCAGCGCGAGCATGCCGTGGGCGTGCTCGCCGATGATGTCGGCTCCTATCGTGGAGTGCGACTGCATGATCTTCCACTCGTCCTTGTCCAGCGCGCCCGGCTTTTGCAGGATGCGGTCCGGAATGCCGATCTTGCCCACGTCGTGCATGGGGGCGGCGTGCAACAGGTCCTCGGCGGCGATCTCGCTCAGGCCTGCGGCCAGGCCCAGCACGCGCGCGTAGTGGCTCATGCGGATCACGTGCAGGCCGGTTTCATTGTCCTTGTACTCGGCGGCCAGGCCGAGCCGCTGCACGATCTGCAGCCGCGTTTCCTTCAGTTCGTCCACCCGCACCAGCGACAGGTGAGTACGCACGCGGGCCCGTACGATGGGCGGGCTGAGGGGCTTGGTGATGTAGTCGACGGCGCCGGCCTCAAAGCCGGTGACCTCGTCGTCCGGATCGCACAAGGCGGTGGCGAAGATGACGGGGATGGCAGCGGTGGCCGGGTCGGCCTTCAGCATGCGGCAGGCTTCGTAGCCGGTCATGCCGGGCATCATCACATCCATCAGGATCAGGTCGGGCCGTTCCTGGCGCGCCAGGTCGAGGCCGCGCGCGGCGTCCTTGGCGAACAGCAGGCGGTAGTGGTCTTGCAGGATGTGGCGCAGCAGCTGCAGGTTGCTCGCTTCGTCATCCACCGCCAGGATCAGCGGCTGCAAAGGGGCTTGGTTCATTGCGGACTCTCTTGGGAATGGGGCAGCGCGTCGGCCATCACGGCGTCCAGTTTAGCCTGCGCCAGCGGGAAATCAAAATTCGCCACCGCCAGGTGCAGCTGTTCCAGCGCGGCGGGCGGCACGTGGCCTTGCACGCGGTGCGACAGGCTGGCCAGCGCCGCGTCGTCCAGCGCGCCGCGCCGCAGCGAGTGCAGCAGCCGCTGCGCATCCTCGCGCGCCGCTGCAATGTCGAGCGCCAGCGCGGCCAGTATCGGCGAGGGAGGCGCCGCCTGTCCGGCTGTCCCGGCCTGGTCCTGCTGCCGTGCGCGGATCGCCTTCAGCGCGGCGGCGAGCTGCAGTGCCGCGCCAGCCAGGGCCGCTTCCAGCGCCGCGCCCGGCGGGGACGCCGCAGCCTGGTCTTCCGCCTGTCCTGCGACCAGCTCTTCGATATCCGACAGCGCCTGCGCCAGCTGTTCCAGCCCGAGGTTGGCGGCCACGCCGCGCGAACGGTGCGCCAGCGCCTGGATGGCTGCATGGTCGCCGCTGGCGCGCAGCGCGGCGAACTGCTGCGCGCCGTTGCCGTGTTCTGTGAGGAAGTGGGCCAGCGCGGCCTGGTAGCCATGCTCGCTGCCGTCCCAGCGCCGCAGGCCGGCTGCTTCGTTGAGCACCTGCAGCCCCAGTTCAGGCCGCGCGCCGTACAGCCCTGCAGGCGGGACCGGCAGGGCGGGAAGGATGGGGGCGATGGTGGCGTGCGGCGCGGCTGGCGCATCCGGTGCGGCAACCGCGGCCTGCCCGGCAAGCGCGTCCGGCGTCGCCTGCGCCAGCACGCGCGCCAGTTCGCGCGACAGCTGCGCCCAGTCGACCGGCTTGGATGCGAAGCCGTCCATGCCGGCCGCCGAACTGGCCTGCCGGTGCGCGTCCAGTACACTGGCCGTCATGGCGATGATGGGCACCCGCCGCCGGCCCGCTTGCGCCGCCTGCGTGCGGATGGCGCGGGTGGCGGCCAGGCCGTCCATCACCGGCATCTGCACGTCCATCAGGATCACATCGAAGTCCGCGCTGCCGGCCAGGTTCGCGGCGGCGGCGCCGTCGGCCGCCGTCGTCACGCTGTGGCCGCGCCGTTCCAGCAATAGCCGCAGCAGTTCAAGGTTCTGCGCCACATCGTCCGCCGCCAGGATGCGCAGCGGCGGTAGCGCCACTGCGCGGTCCGCGAGCGCCGCCGCCGTGTCCTCCGCTGTCTCCGCCGATCCGGCCAATCCTTCGATACCCGCCGCGCCGCCTGCCAGCGCCGGTTGCGCCTGCGCCGGCACCAGCGGCAACAGCACATGGAACACCGTGCCCTGGCCCTGCACGCTCTCGGCCCAGATGCGCCCGCCCATCAGCTGCACCAGCTGCCTGCTGATGGTGGTGCCCAGGCCCGTGCCGCCATAGCGCCGCGTCATCGACGGATCGGCTTGCGTGAAGGGATCGAATATCGCCTCGAGCCGGTCCGGCGCAATGCCGATGCCGGTGTCGCGCACCGTCAGGTGCAGCTGGCCGTCGCGCAGCGCCGCATGCAGCGCCACGCCGCCGTGCGCGGTGAACTTGATGGCGTTGTCCAGCAAATTGGTCAGGATCTGCCGCATGCGCAGCTCGTCGCCGTGCAGCCGCACCGGCAACTGCGGCGCATAGCCGACCTCCATCGCCAGCCCCTTGGCGCGCGCGCTGGCGCCGCTGGTCGAGGTCAGCTCGTCGATCAGCGCCAGGAAATCGTAGTCCGCCAGCTCCAGTTCCACCGCGCCCTTGTCCAGTTTCGCCGTGTCGAGAATCTCGTTGAGCAGCCGCAGCAGCGCCCGGCCCGCGCTGCGCACCGTGTTCAGATGGCGGCGCTGCTCCGGCTGCAGCTCGGTGTCCAGCAGCACGTCGGTGAAGCCGAGGATGGAATTCATCGGCGTGCGGATCTCGTGGCTCATATTGGCCACGAAACTGGCGCGTGCGGCGGCAGCCTGCTCGGCGCGGTCCTTGGCGCGCCGCAGTTCCTGCTCCATCTGGCGCCGTTCGGTAATGTCCAGCATGACGCCGTCGATCCAGCGCACCTGGCCTGCCGCGTCGCGCACCACGGCGCCGTGCTCCCAGATCCAGCGCAGGCCGCCATCCGCATGCTGCAGGGCGTATTCGATCAGGTAGGGCTGTTCGCTGGCGATGCTCTGGTCCAGTGCCTGCACCACGCGCGGGCGGTCGGCGGGCACGATCAGGCCGGTCAGCGTGCGGCTGGTGTCCGGGCCGACGAAGTCGCTTGCCGGATAGCCGGCCACCAGTTCCACCCCGTCGCTCAGGAACACCAGCGGATGCGCACCGCCCGCCATGCAGCGGAACGAGATGCCGGGGATATGCCCGATCAGCGAGCGGAATTGCTGCTCGCTTTCACCCAATGCCTGCACCATGGCACGGCGCTCGCTGATGTCGGTGATGAACAGCACGAACAGGTCCTCGCCGCCCAGGCTGGCGTGGCCCAGCGCGCGCCGGATCGGCACCAGGCTGCCGTCCTTGTGCAGGCCGTACAGCTCCGTGCCCGCGTGGGCCTGGCGCGCCGCTGCGCTGTCGCGCTGGCGCAGGTGGTACAGCAGCCCGTCCTGCGCCGACTGCAGCGGATCGGCCACCAGCACCGCCACGTTGCGGCCGATAATCTCGCTGCGCCGCCAGCCGAAGATGCGCTCGGCAGAGGCATTGAAGTCCTGGATCACGCCGTCGCCGTCGACCGAGATCACGCCGTCCACCGTGGTGGTCAGCAGCGCGCGCATCCAGCTCTCGCTGCGGCGCAGGCTGCGGTACAGTTCGCGGTAGCGCAGCAGGCCGTAGGCGCCCGTCACGAACACGGTGAAGGCCACGGTGATGACGGAGATGGCCAGCGCCAGGAAGCCGCTGCCGGGTCCGGGCGCAGTGCCGGGCGGCGGCACGCCGACGAACCGCGCCGCCTCCATGCCGGTGTAGTGCATGCCGGCGATGGCGCAGCCCATGAACAGCGCGCTCAGCGCCAGCCGGGTGCCGTTCTTCAGGTGCAGCGCGCCGCGCAGGCCGAAGCGCACCCACAGCGCCGCCGTGCCCAGCGCCACTGCAACCAGGATGGAGACGCCAAACATCACCGGGTCGTAGCGCAGCGCCAGCGTCGATTCCATGGCCGCCATGCCGGCGTAGTGCATGGCGGCGATGCCCAGGCCGACCATCAGGCCGCCGCAGCCCAGGGTTTTGCCGGTAACCTTGCGCCGCCGCACCAGGGCCAGCGCCACGCAGGACGCACCCAGGCTGGGCAGCAGGGACAGGATGGTAAGGGTGGGTTCGTAGCTGACGCTGGTGCACAGGTTAAACGCCAGCATGCCGATGAAGTGCATCGACCACACGCCGCAGCCCAGCGCCAGGCTGCCGGCCAGCAGCGCCACGGTGCGCAGCATGCGGTGGCTGCCGCCGCGCGCCTGGCCCGCCAGCTGCAAGCCCATCCACGACGAAAACACCGCCACCAGCACCGACAGCACCACCAGCTTGAGATCGTACTGACCATAGGTCATCAGTGCCGGCTCGGCCGGCGGCGAGAACAGCTGCAGCAGGGAACTTTGGTCCATGGCGGTTGGCGATTGAATAAATCCTGTTGCAATAAATGTCAGCAACATACATTATCACATTTCCATGTGGAAATATGACCATGTGTTGCGGCTGTGCCGAATTGAATGAAGACGAGTTTTCCATTCCGGAATTGGATGAGAGCGTATGGCTGAGCTGATATGGCGAGGACAGTGCCTGGTCTGGCGCGCCACCGGCGAGGCGGACGATACGGCCGCCGCCCGCGAGGCCCTGGCGTCGGGAAAGGTCCAGGGCGTTGATGCCTGCAACATGGATTTCAAGGGGGCGACCGAATTGTTGCTGGAGCGCTTGGCTGACGACGGGAGCGCGGTGGCCGTCACGCTGCGCCCGACCCGCAAGGAGGGGCGGCGCGTCGTGACGGACCGGGATGCGGCCGCCCTCACGGTGACCTTCGCCAGCCCCATTCTGTACCAGGTGATGGAAGAAGCGGTCGCTGCCATGCACGGCCTGCGCGTGCCGGACGAACGGACCGTGCTGTGCGAAATGGCAGGCAACGCCTACATTGACGGTCTGGGCCTGGAGCAACTGCGTCCCGGCGTGCGCTATTTCTTGCTGCGCACGGCGCACTCGGTAGTGTGGGCGGCGTGCGCGGAAACGCCCGCGCTGTCATAGGCAATGCATAAGCTGGCCACGACTACTTCACGGGGCGCACAAGGCAGGATCCGATGAAGCATTACAGCGTATGCCGCGTAGAAGGCATGGGCGATGGCGACGAGGAAGAGCAGCGGCTGCTGCAAGCCATGCTGGAAGAGGCGCGCAGCTATCTGCAGGAAAATTTCTTCACCGACGAAGATTGAGGCGGCCGCCTCGCCAGGTCCGCTTAGCGGCCCCCTTCGGGACCGGCTGCCGTGCCGCTGGTGACGGTTTGCAAGTCGTATTCCAGGCGTTCCTTGCTGGTCACTTTGACGGTCGAGTCGCGGCGCGGCAGGCGGCTGCCGGTCTGGGCGTACTGCTCTTCATAAGTGGGTTTGCCTTCCATTTCCGCATTGGTGGCGCAACCGCCCAGTGCGGCCCCGGCCGCGAGCATCAGGAGTAGCTGTTTCATTGCAGTCCTTTTTGATAACTAATTAACGGAATGCAATCCTAGCATCAAACGCGGGGAAATTGCCAATATACCAAGCGCGAGGCAACAAAAAACCCGCACTGCCAGGGAAGACATGCGGGTTCTGCGCTGATGCTGTTGTGCGGTATTGGTGCCCCGGGCCGGAATCGAACCGGCACGAATTTCTTCGGCAGATTTTGAGTCTGCTGTGTCTACCAGTTCCACCACCAGGGCGGCACTGTACGCGCAAGGCATACATTATAGTCCAGCCCCGGAGAAATTGTAAGCCTGCTCACGGCCCGCCTGTGTCATCATTCTGCTTACGTACGCCAACCGCCCCCAGCCGGGGCCGAACGCATGAAAAACAAGAAGATACGCGAGATCATCCTGGGCAAGGCGCTCGACCCGATGCGCTCCGAAACCCGCCATTCGATGGCGCTGGTGGCCTTCCTGGCCTGGGTCGGCCTGGGCGCCGACGGTCTGTCCTCGTCCGCCTACGGCCCGGAGGAAACCTTCCGCGCGCTGGGCACGCACACCCACCTTGGCCTGTATATGGCGATCGCCACCGCCATCACGGTGTTCATCATCGCGCTGGCCTACAACCAGGTGATCGAGCTGTTCCCCACCGGCGGCGGCGGCTACCGCGTGGCCACCAAGCTGGTGGGTCCCTACATGGGCCTGATCTCCGGCTGCGCGCTGGTGCTCGACTACGTGCTTACCATCGCCATCTCCATCGCCTCCGGGGTGGACGCGCTGGCCTCCTTCCTGCCGCTCGGCTTCCAGCCCTACAAGCTGTGGGCCGAGGTGTTCTTCATCGGCCTGCTGATCGTGATGAACCTGCGCGGCCTCAAGGAGGCCATCCAGATCCTGCTGCCGATCTTCGTCGGCTTTGTCGTCACCCACCTGATCCTGATCGTGTACGGCATCGTCGCGCATGCGGAACACCTGCCCGGCCTGATCCCCAGCACCATGGACGAAACCGTGAGCCTGGCGCAGGGCATAGGCTGGACCGGCGTGGCCGGCATGCTGCTGCTGGCCTACTCGCAGGGCGGCGGCACCTACACCGGGCTGGAAGCGGTGTCCAACAACGTCAACCTGCTGGCCGAGCCGCGCGTGCGCACCGGCAAGATGACCATGCTGTACATGGCGCTGTCGCTGGCGGTGACGGCTGGCGGCATCATCATGCTGTACCTGCTGTGGGACGCCCAGCACGTGCCGGGCGAGACGCTGAACGCGTCCACCTTCAAGAGCATCATCAACCACATGGACCTGGGCGGGCCGGTGGTGAACCAGGTGCTGCTGGCGGTGGTGCTGGCGTTCGAGGCCGGGCTGCTGTTCGTGGCCGCCAACACCGGCTTCCTGGGCGGGCCGTCGGTGTTGTCGAACATGGCGGCCGATTCCTGGGTGCCGCACAAGTTCCGCTACCTGTCGACCCGGCTGGTGACGCAGAACGGCATCCTGGTGATGGGCCTGGCCGCGCTGGCCATCCTGTGGTGGACCGGCGGCAGCGTCACCCTGCTGGTGGTGCTGTATTCGATTTCCGTGTTCCTGACCTTCGCCATTTCGCTGTTCGGCCTGTGCCTGTACTGGGTGCGCAACCGCAAGAAGAACCCGCGCTGGCTGGGGCGCTTCCTGCTGTCGCTGGTCGGCTTCACGATCTGCGCGGGCATCCTCGTGATCCTGCTGATTGAGCGCTTCGCCGAGGGCGGCTGGGCCACCGCGCTGATCATCGGCGGCATCGCCGCCGTGTGCGTGGTGGTGCGCAACCACTACCGCGAGACCAAGCGCGCCATCCATTCGGTGGACGAAGTGTTCTCCAGCCAGCCGTTCGGCCCCAACCGCGAGCCGGTGGAGCCGGACCCGCAGGACCAGACGGCGGTCTTCATCGTCGGCAATTCGCGCGGCGGCGGTTTGCACGCGCTGCTGTGGGTGCAGCGTATGTTCCCGGGCCACTTCAAGAACTTTTTGTTCATCAACGCGCGCACGGTGGATTCGCACGCTTACGGCGGCGAAGGCGCGCTCGAGCAGATGCGCAACGAGGCGGAAACCACGCTGGAGTACTTTGTGGACTTCTGCCACAGCCACGGCATGGCGTCCTCGTCCTACCTGGGCTTCGGCACCGACGCGGTGGACGAGGTGACCCGCATGTGCGAAGAGATCAGCAACGAATTCCCGAATGCGATCTTCTTCACCAGCAAGCTCATTTTCTCCGCCGACAACTGGTTCACGCGCGCCCTGCACAACCAGGCCTCCCTCGCCATCCAGCGCCGCCTGCATCTGGAAGGCTTGCAGATGGTGATTTTGCCGATGAAGGTGTAACGCGGGCTTACGGCAGCAGCTTGCGCATGGTGGCGTTGGCCAGCAGTTCGCCGCGCACGGCGACCTGGTTGCGGGTCTCGACGGTAAAACCGTGGCGCGCGAATAGCGCTTCGGCGGTCAGGCTGACGTCCGAACGCAGCACCGCGATGCGGCGTTCGGCCGCCAGCCCGAATAAATGCCGCAGCAGCGCCTGCCCGATGCCGCGCCCGGCATACGGCGCGGCCACGAAGAACATGTCGATGT
>NZ_BAAKJE010000008.1:0-208 GCF_059704565.1 Massilia sp. NBRC 108631 | reverse complement strand
AAGCCGATCATCGCAGCAGCCTGTCCAGCACCTGCGCCAATAGGTCCCGATCGACATCGCCTTCGACGCGAAGTTTCGCACGGCCCACCGTCAACTCCAGCATGACCGCCGGACGATGATCACCGCCGGCCAACGGCTGTGCTGGTTGATCAACGATGGTCACCGGGACCAACGCGGGAGCAGTAGCCTGTGCCACAGGAAGCTGATT
>NZ_BAAKJE010000007.1:0-14861 GCF_059704565.1 Massilia sp. NBRC 108631 | reverse complement strand
TCGTCGGCCAGGTGGTCGACACCATGGGCGCCATCGACGCTTCGGCGCGCAAGATCGTCGACATCATCGGCGTCATCGACGGCATCGCCTTCCAGACCAACATCCTGGCCCTGAACGCGGCGGTGGAGGCGGCGCGCGCCGGCGAGCAAGGGCGCGGCTTCGCGGTGGTGGCGTCGGAAGTGCGGCAACTGGCGCAGCGCAGCGCGGCGGCGGCCAAGGAAATCAAGGAATTGATCGGCAACTCGGTGCAGCAGGTGAACGCCGGCACCACGCTGGTTCAGCAGGCCGGCGCCACCATGGACGAAGTGGTGTCCAGCGTGCGCCGCGTCAACGACATCATGGCCGAGATGAGCTCATCGAGCAGCGAGCAAAGCAGCGGCATCGAACAGGTGAACCGCGCCATCACGCAAATGGACCAGGTGACGCAGCAGAACGCCGCGCTGGTGGAGCAGGCCGCTGCGGCGGCGGCCAGCATGCAGGAGCAGGCCGCCAGCCTGGCCGGCGTGGCAGCGTCCTTCAAGCTGGGCAACGAGCAGCCCCGCCTCAGGATGGCAGGAACATCTGCTGCAGGTCGTTCAAGAAGCGCTGCCCTAATTCCGTCGGCTTGATCAGCTTGTAGTCGCGGTACAGCAAGCCCTTGGCCTCGGCCGCGTTAAGCTGCTGGTCGATGGCGTTGATCGGCAAGCCGGTGCGCTCGGCGAACAGGTTGGGCTCGAAGCCCTCGTGCAGGCGCAAGGTGTTGAGCATGAATTCGAAGCCCATCTCGTCGCGCCCGATCTCATATTCTTCCTGTACCGGGTTGCCGCCCCTGACCGCCTCCATGTAGGCCTTGGGCTGCTTGTAGCGCGCCTGGCGCAGCACGCGGTGCGGGAACGAGATTTTCGAGTGCGCGCCGGCGCCGATGCCGAGGTAGTCGCCGAAGTGCCAGTAGTTCAGGTTGTGTTTGGCGCGGTGGCCCGGTTGCGCATAGGCCGACACCTCGTACTGGCCGTAGCCGCCGGCGGCGGTCAGCTCGGCGATCATGTCCTGCATGTCCGCGCTGGCGTCGTCGTCCGGCAGCACCGGCGGGTACTTGGCGAACAGCGTGTTAGGCTCCATCGTCAGGTGGTACAGCGACAGGTGCGGCGGCTTGAACGACATCGCCGTTTCGATATCCTGGCGTGCCTGTTCCAGCGTCTGCGTCGGCAGCGCGTACATCAGATCGAGGTTGAAGTTGTCGAAGTTGGCCAGCGCGATTTCCACCGCGCGGCGCGCCTCGCCGCCGTCGTGGATGCGCCCCAGCGCCGACAGGTGCTCCGCGTTGAAACTCTGGATGCCGATCGACAGGCGGTTGATGCCGCTGGCGCGGTAGGACTTGAACTTCTCGGCCTCGAAGGTGCCGGGGTTGGCCTCCATCGTGATCTCGGTGTCCGCGTCCATCGGCAGCAGCGTGCGCACGTCCGACAGCAAGCGGTCCAGGCCCGCCGCCGACATCAGGCTGGGCGTGCCGCCGCCGATGAAGATGGTGTGGATGCGGCGGCCCCAGATCAGCGGCAGCGCCATTTCCAGGTCGCTGCGCAGGGAAGCGAGGTACTCCTGCTCCGGGAAACCGCCGCCCTTGGCCTCGTGCGAATTGAAGTCGCAATACGGGCACTTGCGCACGCACCACGGGAAGTGGATGTACAGCGACAGCGGCGGCAGCGCGGTCAGGTTCAGCGCGCCGGGCTGCAGGTAATGCAGCGCGCTGCCGGCGGCGGCCGCGTTGTTGGAAGCGGCGCGAGTCGCTGCCGGCTTGGCGCCGACGACCTTGATCGGGATCATTTCAGTTTCTCTACCAGTGCGCGCAGGGCCTGGCCGCGGTGGGACAGCTTGTTCTTCTCATCGGCCGTGAGCTCGGCTGCGCACTTGCCCAGTTCGGGGATGAAGAAATGCGGGTCGTAGCCGAAGCCGCCGTTGCCGCGCGCCTCGGCGATGATTTGCCCGTTCCAGCGGCCGTCCGCGATCACCGGCTGCGGATCGTCCGCATGGCGCACGAACACCAGCACACAGTAATAGTACGCCGATTTATCGGCATGGGCGGCCAGGTCGGCAATCAGCTTGGCGCTGTTGGCCGCGTCCGATTTCGGCTCGCCGGCGTAGCGCGCCGAGTAGACGCCCGGCGCGTTGCCCAGCGCCGTCACGCACACGCCCGAATCGTCAGCCAGCGCCGGCAGCCCGGTCAGGCGGGCCGCGTGGCGCGCCTTTTGCAGTGCATTTTCGACAAAAGTATGGTGCGGCTCATCCGCCTCGGGGACGTTGTACTCGCCCTGGGCGCGCACGTCGTAGCCGACCGTGGCGAGCAGTTCGTTGAATTCCTTGAGCTTGCCCGCGTTGTTCGAGGCGAGGATGAGGCGTTGGGTCATGGCGATGTCGGCTGGATTTCTGGAGCCGACATTGTAAACCAACCGCAGGATCGGGGCTCAGACCCGGCGGGCCTGCCCCCCGCGGTATCAGGCCTGCAGGCCGAGGGCCTGCTTCTGCAGCGCCACCAGCTCCTGGATGCCGCCCTCGGCCAGGTCCAGCAGGCGGTTCATGCCGGCGCGGTCGAAGGCGGCGCCCTCGGCCGTGCCTTGCACTTCGATGAAGTGGCCGGCGTCGGTCATCACCACGTTCATGTCGGTGTCGCAGTCCGAGTCCTCCACATAGTCCAGGTCCAGCACCGGCATGCCCTTGTACACGCCGACCGAGATGGCGGCCACGAAGTGCTTGACCGGCACGGCCGCGATGGCGCCGCGCGCCACCAGCGTAGAGAAGGCGTCGTAGGCGGCCACCATGGCGCCGGTGATGGCGGCGGTGCGGGTGCCGCCGTCGGCCTGGATCACGTCGCAGTCCAGGTTCAGGGTGCGCTCGCCGAACGCTTCCAGGTCGAAGGCGGCGCGCAGCGAGCGGCCGATCAGGCGCTGGATCTCCTGCGTGCGGCCGCTCTGCTTGCCGCGCGCCGCTTCGCGGTCCATGCGGCTGTGGGTCGAACGCGGCAGCATGCCATATTCCGCCGTCAGCCAGCCCTGGCCCTTGCCCTTCAGGAAGCCGGGCACCTTCTCCTCGATGCTGGCGGTGCAGATCACCTTGGTGTCGCCGCATTCGATCAGCACCGAGCCCTCGGCGTGCTTGGTATAGTGGCGCGTCAGGCGGATGGCGCGCAGCGCGTCGACCGGGCGGCCGCTGGGGCGGGATTCAAAAGTCATGGGTCAGTCTTTCCGGGTAAGTAATTGGGAGGATTTCTCGATCGCGCCGCGTATTTCCGCAATCGCGCGCTCGATCTCGTCGTCGTCGAAGGCGTCCACCGGGCCCGCCGCCCCTTCGGATGGCGCGTCGCGGCCGATGGTGGTGTTGACCTGGTCTTCGGGCAGCATTTCGGTCGAGATGATACTGGACATGCCGGCCGCCGTGGTGGGCGCCGCGTCGGCAACCGAACTGCCCTGCCACATGATGGCCAGCGCGGTGGCGTTGTCGCCGCTGGGGCCGCCGATGGCCACGGCCGCCTGCAGCATGTCCGGCACCGCCCGCACCACGGTCTGCGTGGCCAGGCGCTGCGCCAGGTCGGCGTCGCCCAGCACCGACCACAGGCCGTCCGAGCACAGCAGCATCACGTCGCCCGGCAACATGCTGGCGCGGCGCGACAGCTCCACCTTGGGCAAACTGGTCGCGCCCAGGCAGTTATACAGCTTGTTGCGGTCCGGGTGGGTGGCCCGTTCGGAAGCCGGCACCAGGCCCTTGGCGATCAGGTTCTCCACGTGCGAATGGTCGCGCGTGCGCGCCAGCACCTCGCCGCTGCGCATCCAGTACAGGCGCGAGTCGCCGCAATGCGCCCACACCGCGATATTGTGCTGGATCAGGCAGGCCACCACGGTGGTGCGCGGCGTCTCCGGCAGGTTGTGCATGGCCTTGTAGCGGTGGATCTCCTGGTGCGCGGCCATGAAGGCCTCCTCCAGGAAGCGCTCCGGCTTCTTCACATAGGGCGTGGCCTGCTGCTGGAACAGGGTGGAGATGGTCTGCATGGCGAGGGTGGCGGCCACCTCGCCGCGCAAATGGCCGCCCATGCCGTCGGCCAGCACCAGCAGCAAGGCGTCGCGCGTGAAGCTGTAGCCCATGCGGTCCTGGTTGACCTTGCGGCCGCCGATGTGGCTTTCCTGATATACGGAGAATTGCATGGTGGTCCCTGGATTGTCGTTACCGGTCAGGATTGCGTGGTCTGCGCCACGTCTTTCATACCACGGCCAAAACGGCCGAATTGCCCCAGCAGGCCGCGCACCTGCCCGCCCAGCTTTTCCAGCGCACCCGGCGCGGCCGGCGGCAGCACGGGGGTTTGCAGCACTTTCTGCATCTCAAACAGGCTTTGCGGCCGCGCCAGCGGGTCCAGCAGCAGCGAGCGGCGCACCAGCGCCACCAGTTCCGGCGTGTACATGCCGTCCAGCTTGGCGAAATGCCCCGCCATTTTATCCTCCTTGCGGCGCTGGTCGGCCGGCTGCGGCGGCGAGCCGACCATGCAGGCGAAGATCGACGCGCCGATGCTGTAGACGTCGGTCCACGGCCCCAGCGGCTCGGTCTTGACGTACAGCTCGGGCGGCGCGAAGCCGGGGGTGTACATCGGCGTCAGCTTGGGCAGGTCGCTGTTGACGGTCTGGCGCGCCGCGCCGAAATCCAGCAGCATGGGCGTGCCGTCGGTGCGCAAATAGATATTGGCCGGTTTCAGGTCCAGGTGCAGCAGCTGGTTGGCATGCACTTCGCGCAGCCCCTTGAGCACCTGGATGAAGATCTGGCGGATGAAAGCCTCGCCCGCCCGGCTGCCCCTGGCGCGCTGCCGCTGGATGTGTTCCTGCAGCGAATGGCCCGATTCGTAAGCCATTACCATGTAGACAGTCTCGTTGGCGCGGAAGAAATTCAACACTCTTACAACATTTGGATGCGAAATGCGTGCCAGCGCCCGTCCCTCCTCGAAGAAGCATTTCAGGCCGATGCGGAACACCGGCAGATTGGCTTTCGCTATGGAAGGGGCCAGTTCTCCGGGCTGGCGCAGCGCCAGCGCACTTGGCAGGTACTCCTTGAGCGCCACCGCATGGCCTTCCGCGTCATACGCCAGGTAAACAATACTGAACCCACCGGACGCAATTTTCTTTACAATGCGATATCCAGCTATTTCCAGCCCATCCGGCAGTGGAGCGTTGTTCTGTGCAGCCATAGGATTTCCTTGCTTCAACACCCGGATTGTGTGGATAAATCACTGTTTTGTAAAGTTTAAATCGGGGACATCCATTGAGCATTTCCAGCATGACAGGCTACGCGGTTGCCACCAGCGAAAGCGCGGCCGGGACACTGACAATAGAAATCAAGAGCGTCAATTCACGTTTTCTTGACTTGCAGTTTCGAATTAACGACGATTTGCGCGCGCTGGAACCCGATTTGCGCACTGCCATCATGGCGGCCATCACCCGAGGCAAAGTCGAGCTGCGCCTGAGCTTTGGCCGCAAGGCCGCCGGCGCCGGCGCCACCGCCCTGAACACCTCGCTGCTGGAGGAATTGTCCCGTTTACAAGCCGAAGTCGGCAAACATTTCGTCGCTGCCCCGGTGATGAGTGTGGCTGAATTGCTGCGCTGGCCGGGCGTGGTGGAAGAAGCCCAGATCGGCCAGGAAACCCTGCAGGCCGACGTGGCCGCGCTCACCGCGCGCACCGTGGCCGCCTTTGTCACCAGCCGCCAGCGCGAAGGCGCGGCGCTGGAGGCGATGCTGGTGTCCCGCATCGAATCCATGGAAGCGATCGTCAAGCGCATCACGCCGCTGATCCCGCAGGTGGTGGCCGCCTTCCAGCAGAAAGCCGTCGAGCGCATGCAGGAAGCGCTGGGCCTGGCCTGCCAGGGCTCGAACACCAGCCTGTCGCGCCAGGACGCGATGGAGCGCATCCGCCAGGAAGTGATCCTGTACGGCATCCGCATCGACGTGGCCGAGGAACTGGGCCGCCTGTCGGCGCACCTGACCGAAACCCGCCACATCCTGAAAAAAGGCGGCCAGGTCGGCAAGCGCCTGGACTTCATGATGCAGGAACTGAACCGCGAAGCGAACACGCTGGGCGCCAAGGCGTCCGTCAAGGAACTGGCGGACGCGTCGATGGAACTGAAGCTGCTCATCGAGCAGATGCGAGAACAGGTCCAGAACCTCGAATAAAAGTTACACACCAAACAAATGGGGTCAGGGTTAATTATTCAGTTAATTCACCCTGGCCCCATTGTTTTGGCCCCCACCGTGCTGGCCCATTCTCTTATAATTCGGAATCCAACTACCGTTTTCTGAGCCATGTCCAAGATTCCATCCTTGAAGCTGCCTGCCGCCGCCCTGCCGGCCGAACCGAGCCAGGCCCGCAGCCGGCAGGCGCTGGAACGCTTGCTGGCCACCGGCGAGCAGCTGCTGGCGGAGAACCGCTTTGAGGAAATCGGCGTGGCCGACCTGGCGCGCCAGGCGCAAAGCTCGGTCGGCACGTTTTACCGCCTGCTGGGCGACAAGGAAACCCTGAGCCGCCTGCTGCTGGACCGCTTCTTCGGCGACCTGGTGCAGCAACTGGAAGCGCTGACCGCGCCTGCCCGCTGGGACGGCCTGCCGCTGGAGGACTTCGTGCGCGCCACCGTGGCCATGTTCGTGGCCATCAACCGCGGCCGCCAGGGCGTGCTGCGGGCCCTCATCATCCGCTCCTCGCGCGACGCGGACTTCCGCGACCGCGTGCACCAGATTAACCACCTGGTCAGCCAGCGCATCATCGCCGTGCTCCACACCAAGGCCGGCGCCATCCAGCATCCCGATCCGGCCCAGGCCATGCGCGTGCTGCCGCCGGTGCTGCTGGGGGTGCTGAACCAGCACACGCTGACCGGCTCGCTGGCCTTCCTGCCACCCGCCGAGCTGGAACAAGAGCTCACCCGCCTTGCGCTGCGCTACCTGACCTAATATTTTTTTCAAAACTATTGAAATCGGAATTCAGATTCCGTAATATGGCTCCTGGACGCGGCGCAAAGCCGCGCGCGAACCGCTCCCCGGTTCGCCATAACAGGAGACGGCATGCACGAGCACGCGGCACAGGGTGACTGGCATTTCTTCGACGGCGGCCACGGCAGCATCGTACTGCTGCTGCACGGACTCGGTTCCTGCGGCGCGGACTGGGCGCCCCAGATCCAGGCGTTATTGCCGCACCACCGGGTGATCGCCCCCGACCTGCGCGGCCATGGCGCCAGCCCCGGCGCCCCCGGCCCCTGGCGCATGGCCGACCTGGCAAACGACGTGCTGCGCCTGCTGGAGCGCCTCGCGCCCGGGGGCCCGGTGCACGTGGTCGGCTTTTCGCTGGGCGGCATGGTGGCGCTGGAACTGGCGCGCCGCGCGCCGCAGCGCGTGGCCTCGCTCTGCCTGATCAACTCCCTGCCGCTGCCGGCCGCCAAGCCGCCGGCCCTGCTGCTCACCTACTGGCTGCGGCGCGCCATGATCGCGCTGTTCGGCCTGGAAACGCTGGGCCGCATGCTGGGCAAAAAACTTTTCCCCCTGCCCGCCCAGCAAGATCTGCGCGAACGCTTCGCGCAGCGCATGGGCACCATGTCGCAGACCGCCTATCTGGCCACGCTGGACGCCATCTTCCACTGGCACGGCCCCGAGCCGTCCACCCTGGCCATGCCGGTGCTGGTACTGGCCGCCGACGGCGACTACACGCCGGTGGAGCTGAAGCGCCGCTTCGCCGCCGGCCTGCCGCGCGGCCGCCTGGCCGTCATCGCCGGCTCGCGCCACGCCTCCACGCTGGACCAGCCCGCCCTGGTGAACCAATTGCTGCACGACTTTCTTACAACAAGGTGAAAAACCAAGAAGGAGACGTAATGAAGCTGACACCGATCGCCCTCGCCATCGCGGGCACGCTGTACCTGGCAAGCGCAGCACGGGCGGCCCCCGCAGAGCAGGCCGAGGCCGGGGCCGACGCCAGGGCCGAAGCGCCCCCGCCCATGGACACCGTGGTGGTTTCCGCGCGCCGCCGCGAAGAGCGCCTGCAGGACGTGCCGCTGGCGGTGACGGCCTTCGGCGCCAAGGAGCTGGAACGGCAGAACGTGCAGAACCTGGGCGACCTGCAGCAGCGCGTGCCCAACCTGACCGCCTACGCCTCGCGCGGCACCAATACCACACTGACCGCCTTCATCCGCGGCGTGGGCCAGGCCGACCCGGTGTGGGGCTCCGATCCCGGCGTCGGCATCTACATGGACGACGTCTACCTGGCGCGCCCGCAAGGCGCCCTGCTGGAGGTGTTCGACGTGCAGCGCATCGAAGTGCTGCGCGGGCCGCAGGGCACGCTGTACGGCAAGAACACCATCGGCGGCGCCATCAAATACGTGTCGCGCCCGCTCGCGCCAAGCAACGGCGGCAGCGCCGAGATCGGCATGGGCAACTACGCCCAGCGCAGCGCCAAGGCCGCGCTGAACGCCGCCAGCGAGGGCGGCGAGTGGCGCGCCCGCGTGGCGCTGGCGGCGCTGCGGCGCGACGGCTTCGGCCGCAACCTCACCACCGGCGCCGACGTCAGCGACCAGCACACCGATGCGGCGCGCGTCTCGCTCGGCTACTACGCCTCGCAGCTGCCGCTCACCGTGCTGCTCTCGGCCGACGGCGCCGACGACGATTCCCACATGCGCGGCTTCCAGCGCATGGCGCCGAACGCCTTCGATCCGCTCAAGCGCCCCGCCAGCGGCAGCCGCTACGACATCGCCAGCGGCATGCCGGACCGCAACCTGACCTACAACCGCGGCGCGGCGCTGAACGCCACCTACGCCCCGGCCGGCGCCTGGACCTGGAAAGCGATCGCCGCCAAGCGCCGCTCGCGCTCGGCCCAGACCATCGACTTCGACGGCCTGCCGCTGCCCATCGCCGACGTCTACGGCGACTCCAGCGACAGGCAGCGCAGCCTGGAACTGCAGGCGCTGCGCCAGGGCGAACTGGCCTCGGGCGTGATCGGCCTGTACCGCTTCAGCGGCTCGGCCGGCGGCCGCATTTTCAACAACTTCCTGGCGCGCCAGTTCACCGCCACCGACAGCACGGTGGACACGCGCAGCACCGCCATCTACACCGACTGGAGCGCGCGCCTGGGCGCGGACTGGGAGCTGAGCGGCGGCCTGCGCCACACGCGCGAGGAGAAGCACGCCGTGGTGCTGAACCGCGCCTTCAGCGACGCCGCCTTCCGCATCCCGGTGATGACGCTGGCCGACTTCGACAAGTCGCTCTCGGTCAGCAACACCTCGCCGCGCCTGGCGCTGGGCTACCGGGCGGCCAGCGCGGTGCGGCTGTACGCCAGCGCCTCGCGCGGCTTCAAGTCCGGCGGCTACAACGTGCGCGCCAACAACCTGGCGGTGCCCGACGCGTCCCATCCCTACCGCGACGAGAAGCTCGATGCGCTGGAACTGGGCGCCAAGTACGCCGCCGCCAGCGGCGCGCTGGACGTCAACCTGGCGCTGTTCTCCAACCGCTACCGCGACATCCAGCTGTCCGTGTTTACCAGCTACACGCAGGCCAACGGCACGCCCGGCTTCTACGGCGACTTCACCAACGCCGGGCGCGGCAAGGTGCGCGGCGCGGAGCTGGAGTTCGCCTGGCGCCCGGCGCCGCAATGGCGCGTGAACGGCTTCGCCGCCTGGATGGACGCCGGCTACGATGAATACCTCAGCGGCGGCAAGAACGTCGCCGCCCAGCAGCGCTTCTCCAACACGCCGCGCGCGCAGCTGGGCCTGAACCTCACCCACACCGCGCGCCAGGTGTTCGGCGGCGAACTGCGCACCATGCTGGGCTACGGCTACCGCAGCAAGGTCTACCCGACCACCGACCTGAGCGAGACCATCGCCCAGCCCGGCTACGGCCTGTGGCAGGCGGGCCTGACGTGGGAAGCGGGCCGCTGGAGCGTGGGCTTGCACGGCAGCAACCTGACCGACGTGCACTACCGCACGGACGGCTACAACATTCCCGCCGTGTCCGTGCTGAACGGCTTCTATGGCCCGCCACGCCAGGTGGGGGCGCGCCTCGGCTACCGCTTCTGAACCCCACTCGTCCGCCCATCCACTCATCGCCACACTCAAGGAGAACACCATGCTGCTATCGCCATTGCGTACACGCTGTATCCGCCTGCTAGCCGTGCTGGCCCTGGCGCTCCCGGCCGCCGCGCCGGCCTGGGCCGGCCAATGGGACTTCGGCGTCTATGCCAACCTGTGGGGTATCCGCGAATACCAGATCTGGCTGCCCACCGGCTACAGCCCCGGCACGCCGCTGCCGGTGGTGCTGATGCTGCACGGCTGCGGTTCCGAGCCGAACAGCATGGCGGCCGTCAGCCGCTACAACGAACTGGCCGACCGCGAACGCTTCATCGTGCTGTATCCGCGCCAGAACGCCAGCGCCAACCCGAGCCGCTGCTGGAATTTCATGCTGGAGATTAACCAGCAGCGCGGCAGCGGCGAACCGTCGCAGCTGATGGGCATGCTGAACGCGGTCAAGGGAAGGTATAGCGTGGACGGCAGCCGCGTCTACGTCACCGGCATCTCGGCCGGCGGCGCCATGGCCGCCATCATGGCGGCCTGCTACTCGGACGTGTTTGCCGCCGTGATGGTGCATTCGGGCGGCATGTACAAGGGCGCCACCGGCCTGCTGACGGCGGCCGAATCGCTGCTGCAGGCCAGCCCCTACGATCCGGCACTGCGCGGCAAGGATGCCTGGCGCTGCTCCGGTTCGCCACGCCGGCTGATGCCGGCCATGGTGTTCCACGGCACCGCCGACATCGTCGTCAACCCGGCCAACGGCGACCAGACCATCGAACAGTTCCTGCAAACCAGCGACTGGGGCGACGACGGCGCCGACAACGACAGCGTGGCCTACCGCGCCAGCAGCATCGGGCGCTACACGGTGCCGTACGGCCGCAGCTATACGGTGGACAGCTACACCGCCAACGGCGTGCTGGTGGCGCAAAAATACACGGTGGCCGGCATGAACCACGCGTGGAGCGGCGGCCCGCCCGGCTGGCCCTTCAGCGACGAACTGGGACCGGACGCCACCGCCATCAGCTGGGCGTTCTTCAGGAACTACCGCCGCTAGCAGGGAGCGGAAGTCGACGCTTGCAAATGAGAAGTGTTATCATTCTCATTTATTTGCTATCTCCTAGCGCTCGTGCCGGCTTCCAACATGTCCAAAAATTCAACTTCCGCCCTCCCCTTCCGCCGCTCGCTGATCGCCGCCGCCGTGGCGTCGCTGTCGCTGGCGGCCCACGCGCAGCAGGCCGACAGCGCCGCCGCCCCGCTGGAATCGATCCAGATCACCGGCAGCTGGCTCGGCTCGGGCCTGCAGAACAGCGTGAAGAACTTCGCCGGCGCGCGCACCGTGCTGCAGAAGGAAGACATCGACCACACCGGCGCGGCCAGCATCGGCGACGTGCTGCGCCGCATTCCGGGCGTGCAGAGCACCGACAACTCCGGCACCGCCGGCAGCACCATCTCGCTCAACATCGGCGTGCGCGGCCTGACCGGGCGCTACTCGCCGCGCTCCACCGTGCTGCTGGACGGCATTCCGCTGGCCGTGGCGCCCTACGGCCAGCCGCAGCTGTCGTTCGCGCCGGTCAGCCTGAACAACATCGAATCGGTGGACGTGGTGCGCGGCGGCGGCGCGGTGCGCTACGGCCCGCAGAACGTGGGCGGCATCATCAACTTCCGCAGCCGCGCGGTGCCGGACGCGCCGGGGCTGACCGGCGACGCCTCGGTGCGCTACAACCACTTCGGCGAAGGCGGCCACAATACCCAGTACAGCGCCTACCTCGGCACCCAGCTGGACAACGGCCTGGGCCTGGCGCTGCTGTACTCCGGCATGGACGGCACCGAATGGCGCGCCGGCAGCGACGAGAAGGTCAACGACCTGGCGCTGAAGTTCCGCTACAAGCTGGACCCGCGCAGCGAGGTGTACGGCAAGCTGTCCTACTTCGACGTCACTTCGCGCACCCCGGGCGGCCTGACCGTGGCGCAGTACAACGCCAACCCGTTCCAGAACACCCGTCCCACCGACTTCTGGGACGGCGACCGCAAAAGCGCGGACGTGGGCTATCTGAACGCGCTGTCGGCCACCCAGGAATTCGAGATCAAGGCCTATTACAACGAGAGCGCGCGGCGCAGCGCGCTGATCAACGCGGCCAAGACCCAGATCACCTACCAGCCGCGCAACTACCAGGTGCTGGGCATCGAGCCGCGCTACACGCAGCGCTTCGCGCAAGCGATCGGCACCGGCCTGACGCACGACCTGACCGTGGGCTACCGCTTCCTGCGCGAGCGCGGCGACGACAACAACTACGTGCAGACCGTGGCCACCGGCGTGAACGGCGCCACCGCCAGCTTCGTCAACGCCACCGACGCGCACTCGCTCTACATCGACGACCGCATCGCCTACGGCGCCTGGCGCGTCACCCCGGGCGTGCGCTTCGAGCGCATCAGCTCGGACCGCCTCGACGTGAGCGCCAAGCGCAGCTTCGTCACCGACAACGACAAGGCGCTGCCGTCGCTCAACGTGGCCTACCTGGTCAACCGCGCGCTGACCGTGTTCGCCAACTACCAGACTTCCTTCGGTTCGGTGCAGAACACCCAGCTCAATTCGCAGACCGCCGCCAACCCGCTCCAGCCGGAAGAGGCGAAAACGCAGGAACTGGGCGCGCGCTGGAAAAACGGCGCCATCAGCGCCGAAGCGACAGCCTTCCGCCTGAAGTTCGACAACCAGATCATCCAGGTGCCGGGCAGCACGCCGCCGGTGTTCCAGAACATCGGCGCCACCAAGCACGACGGCGTGGAAACCGCCATCGACTACACCTTTGACGAAGCCAGCGCGCTGGCCGGCCTGAACCTGTTCGCCAACTACAGCTACACCAAGGCGATCCAGGAGTCCGGCGCCACCGCCGGCAAGGACGTGCCGTTCTACTCGCGCAACACCGATACCGTGGGCGCGCGTTACCGCATCGGCGCCTGGACCATGAATCTGTCCAGCACCCACCAGGGCAAGCAGTTCTCCGACGCGGCCAACACCGTGGCCGAGGCGGCCAACGGCGGCGTGGGCCAGATCCCCGGCTTCCGCCTGTGGAACGCGCAGCTGAACTGGAAGCTGCCGGGCAAACCCGGATATGAAGTGATGGCCGGCGTGAACAACCTGGCCGACAAGCGCTACTACACCCGCAACGTGGACGGCAACCTCGGCCGCATGGTGGGCGCGCCGCGCATGGCTTACGTGCAGCTGCGCGTGGCCTACTAAACGCCGCATGCGCTGGCCGGGCGCAATGCCGGCAGTGCAGCTGCGCGACACCGCAGGTATCGGATTTCGATACTCCGTTCGGATTGATTCGGAAAAGTGACAGGGCATGGCAGCATGCGGCCATCCTTTCTCCCGGAGAATTCCATGCGCCATCTGGCAATTGCCTGCGCCGTCCTGCTGCTCAGCGCCTGCAGCACTTCCACCGTCCAGGACTACCCGGCCGCGTGGCCGCCGCTGAGCGGCATGTCGGCCGACTGCCGCGAAGTGGCGGGCGCTTACATCGATCTGAACGCGCGCCCGTGGGAGCCGGTCGATGCGGCCGGCAAGCAGCCGAACCTGTATGCCGCCTGGGCCACCTTGGGCTTTATCGAGCAGGGCAATGCGCCGGGACGCAAGCGCTCCTTCGCCCTCGCCTTCATCGACGCCGACACGCTGTTGATCAGCTATCTGATGGATAACCAGCCCGTCGCCAGCCGCCGGCTGGCGCGGAACAAATGGCGCTGCGACGCCGGCGGCCTGCACGTGACCACCATGGAACGCAGCGGCGCGCTGGTCGACAAGGTGCCCAACCACGGCGAGCTGCAGCGCACCGCGACACTGTACCGTGTCGGCAACACGCTCTACGTGCGAAGGGCCACCGACGCCCGCATCATGATGCTGCACGTGCTGCCCGAGCAGCGCTTCCGCAGCCAGTGGGAGCGCTTCCAGGCCGACTGATATGTGCTGACCTGTCAAATGCTGTCTGAATGTGTCATACACTGCGCCGGCAGCAGAACGGAGCGCGTTCCGACGGTTGATCAGTCTGCCTTGCGCGGATTGGAAGCTTAATCCACGTCGCTTGAGGTCCGGCAGGTCAAACCATGATGTCTAGGCCAGCAGCGCCCGGTAAGCCAGGCGCTTGAACTCGAAGGTATAGGGATTCCAGAAGCCCATCTGGCGCTGCGCCATCAGCACGCCGGCGATGTGGTGGCGCGGATTGATCCACCACTGGGTGCCGGCGATGCCGCCCCATTCGAATTCGCCCGCGCTGTCCGGCGGATCGCCCTCGCCAGGGCGCAGCGTGACGGCGCCGCCCAGCCCGTAGCCTTTGCCGGACACCGCGCCCACCGTGGGAAAACCGATGCTCACGCCGGCCGGCAGCTGGTTGCTCATCATGCCAGCCACCGTGTCCGGCCGCAGCAGTGCGGAGGAAGAGCCCGGCATCAGGCTGCGCAGCAAGGCCACCATGTCCGGCAGGCTGGACACCAGGCCGCCGCCGCCCGAATAGCGCGCCACCGGCGTCAGGTAAGCGCCCGGGTAGGGCGAGCCGGCCAGGCGGCGCAGACCGGGCGCCGTGGGGTCGCCCCGGCTGGCGCCGGCATAGTAGGCCGTCAGGCGCTCCTGTTTTTCCGGCGGGATGACGAAATACGTGTCCACCATGCCCAGCGGCGCGAACACCTCTTGCGCCAGGTAGCGGTCGAAGCGCTGGCCGCCGGCCACTTCCACCAGCCGCGCCAGCACGTCCGAGGCGATCGAATATTCCCACTGCTCGCCCGGGTGGAACGTCAGCGGCAGCGGCGCCAGCGCTTCGATCAAGCCTT
>NZ_BAAKJE010000006.1:0-15392 GCF_059704565.1 Massilia sp. NBRC 108631 | reverse complement strand
GTTGCCGCCGCCGATGACGGCCACTTCCTGGCCACGGTAGAAGAAGCCGTCGCAGGTGGCGCAGGCGGATACCCCGCGCCCCATGAATTCCTGTTCGGACGGCAGTCCCAGGTACTGGGCCGACGCGCCGGTGGCGATGATCAGGGTGTCGCAGGTGTATTCGGCGCTGTCGCCGATCAGGCGGATCGGCTTTTCGCTCAGCTTGGCGGTATGGATGTGGTCAAACACGATCTCGGTCTTGAAGCGCTCGGCGTGCTGCAGGAAGCGCTGCATCAGGTCCGGGCCTTGCACGCCCATCGGGTCGGCTGGCCAGTTTTCCACGTCGGTGGTGGTCATCAGCTGGCCGCCTTGTTCCACGCCGGTCACCAGCATGGGATTCAGATTGGCGCGCGCGGCGTAGATGGCGGCGCTGTAGCCGGCTGGGCCAGAGCCGAGAATCAAAACGCGGGCGTGTTTGGTAGTGGTCATGGAAGGCTTCTTCAATTAGTTGGATAAACCAAAGTTGGGGGCGGGCACGGCGATAACAATGCCGGCGAGCAAAGACAGAATTATAGTCCAAGCGGGGAAACTGGTTGAATTGGGAGGCCGCTTCCCATAGAGATGGCTTAGAATACCCACAAATGGCTAGCGCCCTCTGGTGCGCCCGCAAAAATCTTATAAAAGTATCAATGTCTAAAACGAGAGAACAGCCTGCAAAGCAGTCCGCGGCCAAGCAACAGCCGATGAAGCAGCAGCCCTTGAGCTACACCCGCACGCCCACCGAGCGCCAACCGCTGCCGAACCGGCTGGTGCGGCTGCTGTCGGAGGCGCGCTGGTTCGCGCTGGCCGCGCTGGCGCTGTACTTTCTGCTCATTATGATCAGTTTTAACAAGGCTGATCCGGGCTGGTCGCATTCCAACGTGGTGCCCAAGGTGTACAACCTGGGCGGCCGCGCAGGCGCGTGGATGAGCGATCTGATGCTCTACATCTTCGGCCTGTCCGCCTGGTGGTGGTGCGTGTGGCTGCTGCGGGCCGTGTGGAGCGGCTACCGCGGCCTGACCCGCAAGTTCGTCACCAAGGAGGCGGCCGACGACGAGCACCGCCACGAAGGCCTGATCCGCGTGGTCGGCTTCGCCTTCCTGCTGGTGGGCAGCCTGGGCCTGGAATTCCTGCGCATGTACACGCTCAAGATGCCGCTGCCGCTGGCGCCGGGCGGGGTGCTGGGCAAGCTGATCGGCCATAGCGCGCACGTGGGCCTGGGCTTCACCGGCGCCACCTTGCTGATGCTGCTGCTGTTCGGGCTCGGTTTCAGCCTGTTCTTCCACGTGTCCTGGCTGGCGGTGGCCGAGCGCATCGGCGGCTTTATCGAAGACTGCTGCGCGTGGGTGCTGCACCGTTACCAGGACCGCGAAGACCGCATCCAGGGCGAGCGCGCCACCGTGCTGCGCGAGGAAGTGGTGGTCAACGAGCGCGCCAAGCATATCGAGAAGCACGTGGAGCGGCCGGTGCGTGCCGAGCCGCGCCTAGATGGCGGCACGGCTTCGGCCGCTGCCACGGCGCCGGCGTTCGCGCCGGCCCCTGCTGCGGGCCTGGCCGGCGCCATGGGGGACGATATGCCGCGCCCGGCCGCGACCGTGGCGCCGGAGAAGTTTGCCGCGCCGGTAGCGGTGAAGATCGAACAGCAGGTCACCGCCGTGGTGCCGTCCGACCGCGCCGTCAAGGAGCGCCAGGGCGCGCTGTTCCAGGATGCCCGTCCCGGCGACCTGCCGCCGCTGTCCCTGCTGGACGATGCGCCGGTGTCGCAGGAAACCGTGGCGGTGGAAACGCTGGAGTTCACCAGCCGCCTGATCGAGAAGAAGCTGTCGGACTTCGGCGTGGAAGCGCGCGTGGTGGCGGCTTACCCCGGTCCGGTGGTGACCCGCTACGAAATTGAACCGGCAACGGGCGTGAAGGGCTCGCAGATCGTGAACCTGGCGCGCGACCTGGCCCGTTCGCTATCGCTGACCTCGATCCGCGTGGTGGAAACCATTCCCGGCAAGAACTACATGGCGCTGGAGCTGCCAAACCCCAAGCGCCAGATCGTGCGCCTGAGCGAGATCGTCGGTTCCAAGGTGTACCACGACAACGCGTCCTCGCTGACGGTGGCGCTGGGCAAGGACATCGCCGGCAAGCCGGTGGTGGCCGACCTGGCCAAGATGCCGCACTTGCTGGTGGCCGGTACCACCGGTTCCGGTAAGTCGGTGGGTATCAACGCCACCATCCTGTCGCTGCTGTACAAGTCCGATCCGGCCGACGTGCGCATGATTCTGATCGACCCGAAGATGCTGGAAATGTCGGTGTACGAGGGCATTCCGCACCTGCTGGCGCCGGTGGTGACCGACATGCGCCAGGCCGGCCACGCGCTAAACTGGGCCGTGAACGAGATGGAGCGCCGCTACAAGCTGATGTCCAAGCTGGGGGTGCGCAACCTGGCCGGCTACAACGCCAAGATCGCGGAGGCGGCCAAGCGCGAGGAACACATCCCGAACCCGTTCAGCATCACGCCGGATTCGCCGGAGCCGCTGGAGAAGCTGCCCACCATCGTCATCATCATCGACGAGCTGGCCGACCTGATGATGGTGGTCGGCAAGAAAGTGGAAGAACTGATCGCCCGTATCGCCCAGAAAGCCCGTGCCGCAGGCCTGCACTTGATTCTGGCGACCCAGCGCCCATCTGTAGACGTGATTACCGGCCTGATCAAGGCCAATATTCCGACCCGGATCGCGTTCCAGGTGTCGTCCAAGATCGACTCGCGCACCATTCTGGACCAGATGGGCGCGGAAACCCTGCTGGGCATGGGCGACATGCTGTACATGCCGCCCGGAACCGGCTTGCCGGTGCGGGTGCACGGCGCGTTCGTGTCGGACGAGGAAGTGCACCGCGTGGTGAAGCACTTGAAACAGCAGGGTGAACCGAACTATATCGAGGGCATCCTGGAAGGCGGCACGCTGGAAGGCGAGGGCGGCGCAGAGGGTGGGGCAGGCGGCGGCGAGGGCGGCGGCGAAGCCGACCCGATGTACGACCAGGCCGTGCAGGTAGTGTTGAAAAACCGCCGCGCCTCGATTTCGCTGGTGCAGCGTCACTTGCGCATCGGCTACAACCGCGCGGCGCGCCTGCTGGAGCAGATGGAACAGAGCGGCGTGGTATCGCCCATGCAGTCGAACGGCAACCGCGACATCCTGGTGCCGGCCGCCAGCGCAGAATAAAGGACACAGCATGACCCAACTGAAGAACATCGCAGCATTCGCAACCGCCTTGCTGCTGGCGGGCGCCGCCCAGGCGGCCGCGCTGGACCAGTTCAAGGCCTTCGTCGCCAGCACCAAGTCGGCGCGCGGCGAGTTCACGCAGCGCCAGGTGAAGAGCGGCAAGAGTTCCAACACCGCCAGCGGCACCTTCGAGTTCGCCCGTCCCGGCAAGTTCATCTGGACTTACCTGAAGCCCTACGACCAGCTGCTGCAGGCCGATGGCGAACAGCTCTACATCTACGACAAGGACTTGAACCAGGTCACGGTGAAGAAACTGGGCAACGCGCTGGGCTCGTCCCCCGCTGCCATCCTGTTCGGCAGCAACGACCTGGAAAAGAACTTTACGCTGTCCGAAGCGGGCACGCGCGACGGCCTGGAGTGGCTGAAGGCAGTGCCGAAGACGCAGGACACCACCTTCGAACAGATCACCATCGGCTTGCGCAACGGCACGCCGGAAGCGATGGAGCTGAAGGACAATTTCGGCTCCATGTCCGTGCTGAGCTTCAGCAAGTTCGAGAAAAACCCGCAAGTGGGCGCGGCGCACTACAAGTTCGTGATGCCCAAGGGCGTGGAAATTTCCCAGCAATAGAAGAACAACCCGGGGCACATTCGGCGTGCCGCTTGCGCGCGCGCAAACGCCGCGCGCGCCGCTGCCGCTACAGTAAAGCATGATGGACGACCTTTTCAAAACCGAACCCCGCGCGCCGCTGGCCGAAGCCCTGCGTCCCAAGACCTTGGACGAAGTGATCGGGCAGCAACACCTGCTGGGCGAGGGCAAGCCGCTGCGCCTGGCCTTCCAGGCCGGCAAGCCGCACTCGATGATATTGTGGGGCCCGCCGGGCGTCGGCAAGACCACGCTGGCGCGCCTGACCGCCAATGCCTTCGACGCCGAGTTCATCGCCCTGTCCGCCGTGTTCGCGGGTGTGAAGGATATCCGCGCCGCCATGGAGCAGGCCCAGCAGAACCTGGACCGGCTCGGCAAGCACACCCTGCTGTTCGTCGACGAGATCCACCGCTTCAACAAATCGCAGCAGGACGCCTTGCTGCCCTTCGTCGAGTCCGGCCTGGTCACCTTCATCGGCGCCACCACCGAGAATCCCAGTTTTGAAGTGAATTCGGCGCTGCTGTCGCGTGCCCAGGTCTATGTGCTGAAGTCGCTCACCGAGGACGAGATGCGGCAGTTGCTGGTCAAGGCCCAGAAGGAGGCCTTGCCGCACCTGAAGTTCGAGGACGCCGCCGCCGACACGCTGATCGGCTATGCCGACGGCGACGCGCGCCGTTTCCTGAACCTGCTGGAGCAGGCCGACAACGCCGCTTCCTCGGCCGGCATCCGGAAGATCGACGCCAAGTTCGTCGAAAACGCCATGACCTTGAACGCGCGCCGCTTCGACAAGGGCGGCGACAACTTCTACGACCAGATTTCGGCCCTGCACAAGTCCGTGCGCGGCTCCAATCCGGACGGTGCGCTGTACTGGTTCTGCCGCATGATAGACGGCGGCGCCGACCCGCGCTACCTGGCGCGCCGCATCGTGCGCATGGCCTGGGAAGACATCGGCCTGGCCGATCCGCGCGCGCTCACCATGGCCAACGACGCCGCCGCCACCTACGAACGGCTGGGCTCGCCCGAGGGCGAGCTGGCGCTGGGCCAGGCCGTGATCTACCTGGCCATCGCGGCCAAGAGCAACGCCGGCTACAACGCCTTCAACCAGGCCATGGCGTTCGTGAAGCGCGACAAGTCGCGCGAAGTGCCGGTGCACCTGCGCAACGCGCCGACCAAGCTGATGAAAGAGCTGGGCTACGGCCATGAGTACCGCTACGCCCACGATGAGCCGCATGCCTACGCGGCAGGTGAAAGCTATCTGCCGGACGGCATGGCCGAGCCCGGCTGGTACCAGCCCGTACCGCGCGGCCTGGAAAGCAAGATCGCCGACAAACTGGCCTTCCTGCGCAGCCTGGACGACGACGCGCGCAAAGGCTGAGTTGCTCCGGTGGCGCTCGAATCGCGCACTTTACCTCTCCCGAACAGGTGCTATGCTGAAGGGACAGCAGTAGCTAAATTCACCATTTCACTTGAAGGGAGGAAATTATGGCTAGCAATCTTACCCGTTTCAGCCCGTTCGGCGATATCGCCCGTTTCGATCCATTCCGCGACATAGAGCGCTTTTTCGACGAATTCGACCGCCCGTTCGGCGTGGCCGAGCAGTCGCGCAGCATGCGCATGGACGTGCATGAAACCGGCCAGGCCTACACGGTGCGGGCCGAAATGCCGGGCTACGAGAAGGAGGACATCAACGTCTCCATCGACGGCAACACGGTGACCATCCGCGCCAAGCGCGACGAGCGGCAGCAAGCGCCGCAAGAGGGCACGCCGATGCGCAGCGAGCGTTTCCATGGCGAGCAGTACCGCAGCTTCACGCTGCCGCAGGAAGTGGACGACCAGCAGGCCAGCGCCACCTGCAAGAACGGCGTGCTGGAACTGACCTTGCCCAAGAAGGTCGGCGGTCACGGCCGGCAGCTGCAGATCCAGTAAAGCGGGGCCGGCCATGGACAGGGCGAGCGATACCCACCAGTTGCGTCCGCTGGAATCGCTGCGCAGGCTGCAGGCCTGGCGCCAGGTGAAAGACTGGATGCGCGGCGCGCGCTTCCGCCGCGCCGCGCGCAACGCGGCGGCGCGCATGCGGGTGGACGTGGACGAAAACGAGCGTGAATATGTGGTGCGCGCCGACGTGCCCGGCGTGCGCAAGGAAGACCTGAACGTGCGCCTCGATGGCAGGCAGGTCGACATCAGCGCGGCCGCGTCGGAAGAGCAGGTGCACGAGCCGGGCGCTTCCGCCGTGCACAGCGAGCGCTACCTGGGCCACCAGCGCCGCATCGTCACGCTGGCCCACGAGATCGATGACGCGCGCGCCAGTGCGCAATACCGGCACGGCACGCTGGAACTGCATCTTCCCAAGCGCGGCGCCCCGTCGGGCACCCGCGTCCCGATACGCTAGAACCCGACGGCGCAGTGCGCGGCCGCCACGGGCACGCAGCCCGTGGCGGCCGGGTTCATTTCCAAGCATTAACAAGACTGTGTCATTTATGCAATACGATACGATCCGTACGCATAGATTGTATACAAAATCGGTTGACAACTTTTTCAGCACTCGGCATCATCAGTCACATAGAACGCTGCCACAGAGCCGCGTGTAAGCATCCCAGTGGAGCGTCCACCAGACCTTCCATCCCGCCTCATGTACGACCTCGCCACGATAAAAACAGACGCCACGATCTGCGCGGAGAGGCATGCCGGATAGCACCGGAAAAAGTAGTTCACGAACATAACATCAATGATGGAGACACACATGAACAACCTGCTATTCCAGGTGGACGACCGCCCACCGCTGATCACCACCACCCTGCTGGCCGCCCAGCACATGCTCGCCGCCCTGGGCGGCATCATCGCCGTGCCGCTGGTGGTGGGCGCCGTCCTGAAACTCCCCGCCGACCAGATTGTCGCCCTGATCAACGCCGCGCTGCTCGGCTCCGGCATCGTCACCATCATCCAGTGCAAGGGCGTCGGCCCGATCGGCATCCGCCTGCCGTGCGTCATGGGCACCAGCTTCGCCTTCGTCGGCGCGGCCATCAGCATCGGCCTGGAACACGGCGTGCCCGGCATCCTCGGCTCCTCGCTGGCCGGCTCGGTGGTGATGATTGTCGGCTCCTGCTTCATGCCGCAGATCCGCAAGCTGTTCCCGCACGCGGTGACCGCCGTGGTGGTCACCATGATCGGCCTGTCGCTGGTGCCGGTCGCCATCGACTGGGCCGCCGGCGGCAAAGGTTCGGGCGCGCACTACGGCGATCCGATCAACCTGGGCATCGCGCTGTTCGTGCTGGTGACGGTAATCGCGCTGGTGCAATACGGCAAAGGCATCTTCTCGGCAGCGGCCGTGGTGCTGGGCATGTTCGTCGGCTACCTGGCCTGCGTCGCCATGGGCCTGGTGGACTTCTCCTCGGTGCAGAAAGCCGCCGCGTTCTCGGTGCCGCAGCCTTTCGCCTACGGCATGACCTTCCCGATCAGCGGCATCGTCGCCATGGGCGTGGCCTACGTGGTCACCATGGTGGAAACCACCGGCACCTTCATGGCGCTGGGTTCGGCCACCAACACCAAGATGCGCGGCAAAACGCTGGCGCGCGGCGTGCTGTGCGACGGCGTGGGATCGGCCTGCGTGGCCATGCTGGGCAGCCCGCCGGTATCGACCTTCGCGCAGAACGTCGGCGTGATCTCGCTGACCGGCGTAGCCAGCCGCCACGTGGTGGCCCTGACCGGCGTGATGCTGGCGCTGGCCGGCCTGTTCCCGGTGCTGGGCGCCATCGTCGTCACCATCCCGCAACCCGTGCTGGGCGGCGCCGGGCTGATGATGTTCGCCATGATCATTGCCGCCGGCGTGCAGATGCTGAGCAATGTGGAGCACAGCAAGCGTACCGGCCTGATTATCGCCGTCTCCATCGGCTGCGGCCTGGCGGTCAGCGTGCGCCCCGAACTGCTGGTCAAGCTGCCCGCCTTCGTGCAGGAGATTTTCGGCTCCGGCATCAGCACCGCCGCCATCGTTGCGGTGACGCTAAACCTGATCCTGCCCGAGCGTCCAGTAGAAGCGAGCGAGGACGAGGAAGACGAGGTGCCCCAGCCCATGCTGGTAAAAAAGCTCGAGACGGCTTAAGCTCGTAGCCGCCAAACAGCAGTAATCCCTCCGCGCCGGTGACGACCACCCGGCGCGGTTTTGACATTGTTTCCGCAGTGCCCGCGCATTGTTTCCGCAGTGTTTAATCATTCCAAGGACTTCATAAAATGACTAAAACTCTCTTGATCAAAAATGCGCGCGTGGTGGTGACCATGGACGAACAGCGCCGCGAAATCGACAACGGCGCCATCTTCGTGCGCGACAACGTGATCGAACAGGTGGGCTTGACGGCCGACTTGCCGCAGCAGGCCGACGAAGTGATCGACGCCAGCGGCCAGGTGGTCATGCCCGGCCTGGTAAACACCCACCACCATATGTACCAAAGCCTGACGCGCGTGATCCCCACCGCGCAGAACGGCGAGTTGTTCAACTGGCTCACCAACCTGTACCCGATCTGGGCCAACCTCACCAGCGAGATGGTGCACGTATCCACGCTGACAGCCATGTCCGAGCTGATGCTGTCCGGCTGCACCACCAGCAGTGACCATCTGTATATCTATCCGAACAACTGCCGCCTGGACGACAGCATCGAAGCGGCGAAGAAGATCGGCATGCGCTTCCACGCCGCGCGCGGCTCCATGAGCGTGGGCCAGTCCAAGGGGGGGCTGCCGCCGGACCGCGTGGTGGAAGAGGAGGGCGCCATCCTGAAGGACACCCAGCGCCTGATCGAAACCTGCCACGACGCCAGCCGCTATGCGATGCAGCGCATCGTGGTGGCGCCGTGCTCGCCGTTCTCCGTGTCGCGCGACCTGATGAAGGAAGCGGCCAGCATGGCGCGCAGCTACGGCGTGTCGCTGCACACCCACCTGGCGGAGAACGTCAACGACATCGCCTACAGCCGCGAGAAGTTCAACATGACCCCTGCGCAATACGCCGAGGACTGCGGCTGGGTGGGGCACGACGTATGGCACGCGCACTGCGTGCAGCTGGACGACGACGGCGTCTACATGTTCGCCAAGACCGGCACCGGCATCGCGCACTGCCCTTGCTCCAACATGCGCCTCGCTTCGGGCATCGCGCCGATCCGCAAGATGGTGGACGCCGGCGTGCCCGTCGGCCTGGGCGTGGACGGCTGCGCGTCCAACGACGCGGGCCACATGCTGGGCGAAGTGCGGCAAGCGATGCTGCTGCAGCGGGTCGGCTTCGGCCCGGACGCCATGACCGCGCGCCAGGCGCTGGAGCTGGCCACGCTGGGCGGCGCCAAGGTGCTCAACCGCGACGACATCGGCGCGCTCAAGCCCGGCATGGCGGCCGACATCATCACCTTCAAGCTGGACCAGATCGGATTTGCCGGCGCGCTGCACGACCCGGTGGCGGCGCTGGTGTTCTGCACGCCGTCCAACGTCACGCACAGCATCATCAACGGCAAAGTGGTGGTGCGGGACGGGCTGCTGCAGACGGTGGATTTGCCGATTGTGATCGAGCGCCACAACTCGCTGGCGCACGAACTGGCGCTGGCGACCGGCGCGCGCAAGGTGGCGTAAGCGGCGGGTTGCGCCTTCGGCCAATCCGCCCTGCGGGCCCGTGCGGGGGAGGGGAATGGGGGGGATCGGCGGGGCGCGCCGAGCAAAGCGCAACGCGGCGCTACTTCAGCAGCGCCGCAACCAGATCCTTGTCCGGCGCTGCGCCGCTGCTGTCGAAGCGCAGCGCGCCCTCCACGTGCAGCAGATGCTCCAGCATCAGCTGCGCGGCCAGGTCGGCGTCGCCCGACTTGGCCGCCACCAGGAACTCCTCGTGCTCGTTCGACGAGCACACCGCATCGCGGTCCGACTGGTACAGCATGGTGATCAGCGAGCTGCGCGCCACCAGCTCGCTGAGCATCTCGTGCAGCACCTGGTTGCCCACCACGTCCGCCAGCAGCACGTGGAAGTCACCCAGCAACTGTGAGCGCACCTTGTGATCGCCCAGCGCCTCGCGCTCCATCTTTAAATGCCGCTCCAGCACCTGGTAGTCGGCGGGCTTGGCCTTGGCCACGAACTCCCGCGCCAGCGCCGCCTCCAAAATGCGGCGCGCCGCGAAGATGTCGCGCGACTCCTTCTCGCTCGGCTGGCTGACGAAGGCGCCCTTGTCCGGCACCATCTGGATCAGCTTATCTTTGGACAGGATCAGCAGCGCCGCGCGGATCTTGGTGCGGCTCACCGAGTACAGGCGCGACAAAGCTTCCTCGCGCAGCTTGGTCCCCGGCGGCAGCTTGCGCGCCGCGATGGCCTCCGCGATGTGGTTTGCGATGTCGTTCGAGCTCTCGCCACTGCTCTGTTTTTCTTCGATGGCGACGATGGACGTTTGCATGGAGCCGTAGCAGTAATCAATGCTCAATCATACATGGATGGCTATTTATTGGCTATGATTGCTACTCTTTTGACAATGGAAGGCGAGGCATGCAGCACACATTCGCGGTGGACGGCATCGATGTGCTGGTGGAAGGCGAAGGCGACGAGACCGTGCTGATGCTGCACGGCTGGCCCGACACGCACCGCCTGTGGGATGGCCAGGTGGCCGCATTGCGCCGGCAGTACCGCTGCGTGCGCTTCACGCTGCCCGGCTTCGATCTGGGCAAGCCGCGCCGCCCCTGTTCGCTGGACGACATGACCGCGCTGATCGAACGCATCGCACGCCTGGCCAGTCCGGACCGGCCGGTGATCCTGCTGCAGCACGACTGGGGCAGCATTTTCGGCACCGAGTTCGCCCAGCGCCATCGGCAACTGGTGTCGCGCATCGTCTCGGTGGATGTGGGCGACGCGCTCACGCCCGAGTACCGCGCCGGGCTGGGCCTGGGCGCCAAGCTCGCCATCGTTGGCTACCAGCTGTGGCTGGCGCTGGCCTGGCGCATCGGCGGTACCGCCGGCGACGGCATGTCGCGCATGATGGCCAAGGCCATGAAGGTGCCGGTGGACGGCGCCGCCATCGGCAGCCAGATGAACTACCCGTACTACATCACCTGGATGGGCGCCTACGGCTCGTACCGCCGCGCCGCCGCCACCATGCCGGCTTGCCCCACGCTCTACATCTATGGCCGGCGCAAGCCCTTCATGTTCCACTCGCAAGCCTGGATCGACAAGCTGAATGCCACGGCGGGCAGCCGCGCGATCGCCATGCAGACCGGCCACTGGCCGATGCACGAAGATGCGGCCGAATTCAGCGCCGCCGTGCAGCGATGGCTGGCCGGGTTTTAGCCCGGGAAATCCCCGCAGCGCGCAGGCTGCAAACCCTGGCGCAGGCGCGTCATGGATTCCGCCAGCCGCGCGTGGCCCTCGCGCAGCACGCGGTGGCGCCAGCTCTGCGCCGGTGCCGCCGCCAGCCGGATGCGGCTGCTGCCGATCGCGTCCACCAGCGTCAGGCCATCGTTCGGCACCACGAAGCGCTGGCCGGGGCGCAGCAGGAAGTCGGTGGCCTGGCCGTAAGCGGTAATCCAGGTCACGCCGGCCACGCCCTCCAGCACGCGGCCGCCCGCATCCTCCAGGCGCAGTGGGGTGTCGCTGCTCAGCGTGTATTCGGCGTAGGGCTGGGTACGGGCTTTCATGCTGCTCTCCTGGTGGCGATGATTCATGCCTCCAGCATAGCCCCGGCGTGGCGACCATAACAGATGCAACAAACCTCAATTGTGACGTATACAGCGTCGGTTCGGCTAAACTGTGCTGGTCGAAAAAACGCACCGCTGTACCTGTGCCGCGCCGCGCGCGCTCGCCACAATGGAGGGATGTCCATGCAAACCCATTTGTACGAACAGCTGGCCGACGAGCTGGGCGCCCACATCGCCGCCCGCGTGTTCGCCCCCGGCGACCGGCTGCCGTCCATCCGCCACCTGGCGCAGCAAAAGCGCCTCTCGGTCAGCACCGTGCTGCAGGCGCTGCGGCTGATGGAAGACCGCGGCCTGATCGAGGCGCGGCCGCAGGCCGGCTACTACGTGCGCCACCGCGCCCGCCTGCTGTCGTCCGTGATGGCGGACGCCGAGCAGCTGAAAGAGCCCGAATATGTCGGCATCACCAGCCTGCTGATGCGGGTGCTGAAAGAGAATGAAGCGCCCGGCATGGTGCACCTGGGCTCCGCCTGGCCGCCGGACGAGCTGCTGCCCATCAAGCGGGTGCAGAAAACCGTGGCGGCGGTGGCGCGGCGCGAGCCGGCGCTGCTGGCGCGGGTCAGCTGCTTCGAGACCAATGAACCGGCCTTCGTGCGCCAGATCATGCGGCGCGCGCTCGACTGGGGGCGGCCCGACCCGGCCGAGATCGTCGTCACCAGTTCGTGCACGGAAGCCATCAGCCTGTGCCTGCGGGCGGTTGCCAAGCCCGGCGACACCATCGCCATCGAATCGGCGACCTACTTCGTGCTGCTGCAGTTGATCGAAAGCCTGGGCATGAAAGCGCTGGAAATTCCAACCCACCCGAAAACCGGCCCCTCGATCGACGCGCTGGAGTTGGCCTTCAATGCCGGGCTGGTGCAAGCGTGCCTGTTCGTCCCCAATGCCAATAACCCGCTTGGCTGCGTCATGCCAGAGGAGAACAAGAAGCGCCTGGCCGCGCTGCTGTCCCAGCACGACGTCCCGCTGATCGAAGACGACATTTACCGCGACCTGTGCTTTGCGGCCGAGCGGCCCTGGCCCATCAAGGCCTACGACAGCACGGGGCACGTGCTATTGTGCTCATCGTTCTCCAAAGCCGTCACGCCCGCCTCGCGGGTGGGCTACGTGGTGGCGGGGCGCTGGGCGCAGGAAGTGACGCTGCTGAAGATGGTATCGAGCGGCGCCACCAGCCAATTCTTCCAGGCCGTGCTGGCTGACTTCCTCACCGGCAGCAGTTACGAACTCCAGGTGCGCAAGATGCGGCGCGCGCTGGCGCAGCGCATCTGCCGCATGTCCGACGCCGTCGCCGCCAGCTTCCCGCACGAATGCTCGATCTCCGAACCGCAAGGCGGCTTCGTGCTGTGGGTGCAAATGCCGGCCCAGGTGGACGCGTTGATGCTGCACCGGCAAGCGGTAGGGCAAGGCATCGCCTTCATGCCCGGCCAGCTCTTCTCCGCCAGCGGCAAGTTCAGCAACTGCCTGCGCCTCAACTGCGGCAACCCCTGGAGTCCGGCCGTAGAGAGCGCCATCGCCCGCCTCGGCGCCCTCGTGCACCGCGCCTCCGCCACCCCCGCCCCCCGCGCCGCCTGACACCGCTAAGCGCCTTCCTACGAGCGATCTCAGCCGCATTCCATCCACTTCGGGGTCAGACCCCGAAGTAGGGTGAAATGCGGCTGAGCCCGCTCAAGCACACGAGGCCCCGCCTCGCAGATCTTCACATTGGCCTACCGCGTCGCCTGATTTTTCCCTACACGGTTAAGCGTAGTCCTATAGGCGACATCAGCCGCATTGTCCGTACCTCGGGGTCAGACCCCGAAGTGGGGGGGGGTGCGGCTGAGACTGGCTCCGTATTTGGGCCTTTTTTTGCGTTTCATCCCCCGTTTTTTGCGCTTCATCGCACGCCCGTGGTAAGGCGGGGAGCCTTTAGGTACAGTTCAATCATCGCAGAACACAACGCAGTCCCCAACCACCAAGGAGCTTGAAATGAACGTACTGAAAAACATGGAAGTCATCTTCGCCGCCGCCGCTTCGCTGGCCCTCGTCACCAGCTACGCCACCGCCAGCGCCCCGGTTATCATGGTGCCAGCCGCCGCCGTCGCCGTTGCGGAAGCCTCGCCAGCCAAGATGCCTGTCGTGATCGTCGCGGCTAAACGCTTGACCGCAGCAGAGAAAGCCGCACTGATCTGAAAACTCAAAGGACGTGGCGTCATCTTGGTACAATTGCTCTCTTTCCGACATAGCGGCAATTCCCATGATAGACATCCAACTTCTCCGTAAAGATATCGACAACGTCGCAGCCCGCCTGGCGACGCGCAAGTTCCAGCTGGACGTGGCAGCCTTTAACGCCCTGGAAGGCGAGCGCAAAGCAATCCAGATGCGCACCGAAGAACTGCAAAGCAAGCGCAACTCGCTGTCCAAGCAGATCGGTATGCTCAAGGGCAAAGGGGAAGACACGAGCGCCGTGATGGCGGAAGTGGCTGGCCTGGGTGATGAGCTGAAGAACAACGAACAAGCCCTGACCGTGGTGCAGGCCCGGATGAGCGATTTCATGCAGGCGGTGCCCAACCTGCCGCACGAATCGGTCCCGGTAGGCACGGACGAAAGCGGCAATATCGAAGTGCGTAAAGTCGGCACGCCGCGCGCCTTCGATTTCGAAGTGAAGGACCACGTCGACGTGGGCGCGGCCCTGGGCCTGGACTTCGACACCGCCACCAAGCTGACCGGCTCGCGCTTCTCGGTCATGAAAGGCGGCATCGCCCGCCTGCACCGCGCCCTGGCGCAGTTCATGCTGAACACGCACACCGGCGAGCACGGCTACACCGAATGCTACACGCCCTACATGGTCAACGCCGACTCCCTGCGCGGCACCGGCCAACTGCCCAAATTCGAAGCCGACCTGTTCTCGGTGAAGAAAGGCGGCGCCGAAGGCGAGGGCGAGACCTTCTACCTGATTCCGACCTCCGAAGTCTCGCTGACCAACATCGTGCGCGATGAAATCCTGGCCGCCGACGCGCTGCCGGTGAAAATGACCGCCCACACCCCCTGCTTCCGCTCCGAAGCCGGCAGCTACGGCCGCGACACGCGCGGCATGATCCGCCAGCACCAGTTCGACAAAGTGGAGCTGGTCCAGGTGGTCCATCCCGATACTTCGTACGACGTGCTCGAAGAGATGGTCGGCCATGCGGAAAAGATCCTGAAAGACCTGGGCCTGCCATACCGCGTCATGAGCCTGTGCACCGGCGACATGGGCTTTGGCGCCACCAAGACCTACGACCTCGAAGTGTGGCTGCCCGCGCAGAACACCTACCGCGAGATCTCGTCCCTGTCGAACTGCGAAGCCTTCCAGGCCCGCCGCATGCAAGCGCGTTTCCGCAACGGCCAAGGCAAGCCGGAACTGCTGCACACGCTCAACGGCTCCGGCCTGGCGGTAGGCCGCACGCTGGTCGCCGTGCTGGAAAATTACCAGCAAGCGGATGGCTCCGTAGAGATCCCGGAAGTGCTTCGTCCCTACATGGGCGGAATAACTTCGCTGAAGGCATAAATAGTCCTTCCCTTTCTGCAAAGGCCTGCTATAATCTTGCCTTCTCGCAGCAGCTAGTGGGAAAACGGAGAGGTGGCAGAGTGGTCGAATGTACTTGACTCGAAATCAAGCGTAGGGGCGACCCTACCGTGGGTTCGAATCCCACCCTCTCCGCCACAACAAGCTGCTGTAGGAAAATGCCGTACCAGGAGAGGTGGCAGAGTGGTCGAATGTACTTGACTCGAAATCAAGCGTAGGGGCGACCCTACCGTGGGTTCGAATCCCACCCTCTCCGCCAGAACAAAGTAAAAAGCCTCCCCTGCGGGAGGCTT
>NZ_BAAKJE010000005.1:0-209 GCF_059704565.1 Massilia sp. NBRC 108631 | reverse complement strand
GGCAAGGAGCGCGAGGTTTACTTCGCACAAGCCCATCCGCCCGGCCGTCTAGGCCTGTCCGATTTTACGCACGCTGCCGTGCTGCATGTGACGATTACCGGGGTGGCGCTGCTGCACATGCTGTACCAATTCGCGCTGGCGTTTTCCGGTTGGCGCTACGTCGAGGTTGTGCTGGGCGGCGAGAGCTTCATGGCCCTGTCGTCGGGCTT
>NZ_BAAKJE010000004.1:0-74249 GCF_059704565.1 Massilia sp. NBRC 108631 | reverse complement strand
CCACCTTGGACGCCTGCCCGGCCGGCACCAGGTAGCCGCCGGCCGGCGCCGCCAGCTGCAAGTTGGGCACCACTTCGTCGCGCAGCGGCACGGTCCAGGTCTGCGGCTTGCTCTCGTCGTAGCGGGTCCACAGCGCGCCGGACACGTCGGACGGGGTGCGCGTGTACTCGTAGCCCGCGAACTGGATCATGCGCGTGCGGTCGGTGGTGCGGTAGCTGAGCGGCACCAGCTGGTTGCCCAGGTTCAGCGCGCGCTCGTCGGCCGCCTGCGCCAGCTTGCGCCACTCGGCGCCGTGCTCGGCCACCTGCGACAGCAGCGAGACGATGGTGTTGCGCGTGATGCGCACGCGGGTCGGATAATCCTTCCACGAATGGGTTTCCACCAGCATCGCGAAACGGTTGCGCAGCGGGAAGTAGCCGGTCGAAAAGCGCGGCGCCGGCATGCTGTCCTCGAAGCCCGACTGCGGGTCGTCGGTCTTGGCGAAGGAGATGTAGAAATGCTTGGGATCGGAGCCCTGCTTGCGCAAGTCGTCCATCACCGCTTCGCGCAGCGCCAGGCCGGCCGGCATCAGCGCCGCGTCGCCGCCGTGCACCGGCTCCACCTGGATCGACACGTCCGGCTGGAACTTGGCGCCATCGGTGACGTGCAGGTCGATATAGGCCAGCGGGTCCCAGGCGTTGACCAGCGCCAGCATGGCGTGCATTTCCGGCGCGTCGGCCTTGATGTAGTCGCGGTTCAGGTTGTAGTTCTGCGACGTGGTGCGCCAGCCCATGGCCAGCGGGCCGCGCTGGTTGGGACGGTTCCACTGGCCGAAGCGCTCGTGGCCGTCGACGTTAAACACCGGCACGAACAGCAGCACCTGCTTGTCCAGCGCGCCCGGCGCGGCCTTGCCCTCCAGCGCTTCGCGCAGCGCCAGGAAGCCGGCGTCCTTGCCGTCGATCTCGCCGGCGTGGATGCCGCCCTGCACCAGCAGCACCGGCAGGCCGCGTTTTTTGGCCTGCTCCGCCGTCAGCGCGCCGGTGCGCGACACGGCCAGCGCCAGCATCGGCCGGCCTTCCGGCGTGCGGCCGAATTCGAAGCAGCGCACCTGCTTGGGGTAGGCGGACTGGAAAGCCTTGCACAGCTGCTGCACTTCCTCGTAGCGGCCGGTTTCCTGGAAACCGGAGCGCTCCGCAGCGGTGACCAGCGTGGACGGGGCGGCGGCATGGGCCAGGGGCAAATGGGTCAGCGGCAAGGCGGCGGACAGGGCGAGCAGCAAGGCACTACGTTTCATGTATCGGGACTCCAGCGGTTGAGGGGAATGCAACATCCGGAAATTATAGAGCGAGCCGGGCCGCAGCAGGTAGCGCAGGCCCGGCCATGCCGCAATGGCGCCCTACCGCGCCGCCGGCTGGACGGCGATCTCGCGGCCCTGGGGGCGGACCGGCGTCATCAGCGGCGCAGCGGCGGCCCTGGCGCGCGCCGCTGCCGCCGGGCAGCTGCCGCTGGCCATGTACTGCAGCGCAACCGACAGCTGCCCCTCGGCCGGATCGCCCAGCGCGCGCGACAGGTCGTCGTTCGCCGGGCAGGTGGGCGCAAAGCCGTCCGCGTAGTCGCTCTGGCCTTTCTGGTTATAGCTTTGGTACTGCACCATGAAATAGGTGATGCCGCAGTTCGGCGCCGGCGAGAACGAGTACGGCTTGCCGCAGGTGGCGCCGCCGACGATAGTCACTTCCACGTCCACGCCGCGCAGGCTGTTGATGAGCATTTCGCTGGCCGAGCAGGTGCCGGGCCCGGTCAGCACCGTCACGCGCTTGAGGCCCAGGTAAGGCAGCTCGGTGCCGCTCTTGGCCGGGTCCAGGGAACTGAAGCCGATCGCCTTGCTGCGGAAGGCGGTGGGCTGGCGCGGCGCGATCCTGTCGCTGCCGACCGGGCGCTCGAAGATCTTGCCCTCGGTCTGCAGCGGCCCGGCGACCATGTAGGCCAGTTCGCTGGCCACCAGCACCAGGCCGCCGCCGTTGTAGCGCAGGTCGATCACCAGCTCGGACACCTTGGCCGCCTGGAACTGGCTGAACGCCTTGATCAGCTGGTTCTCGGCCACGCCGGTGTGCTCGTTGAACAGCAGGTAGCCGACCTTGGCGGAACCGGTGCTCAGCACCTTGGCCACCGGCACCGGCGGCGTGACCACGCGCGCGGCCACCATCACCACGTCGAGCTGGCGCTCGCCGCGCGCGACCACGTAGCGGTGCTGCTCGCCGGCCGCCACCGGGAACAGGGCGGCGTTCAGGCGCGCCACGCTGTCGGCGCCGCTGGCGTTGACGAAATCGAGCCCGTCCAGGCCGATCAGCCGGTCGCCGCGCTGCAGGCCGGCAAAATCCGCCGCCGTGCCCGGCGCCACGCCGGAGACGTGCCACACGCGCGGCACGCTGCCCGAGGCGCTGCTGCGCACCCACTGCACGCCGTAGCCCAGGTCCACGCCCTGCTCGATGTCGTCCCACTCGGCGCTGGTGTAGGTGAAGTGGTACTTGTCCTTGGGCTGGCCGGAGGCGGTCAGCAGCGGCGTCTTCAGGTCCTTGAAGTAGGCCAGCGGATCGGTGTAGCTGGACTGCTTCAGGTCCTTCGGCACTTCCTTGTACCAGAGATAGGTTTCGTCGGTGTACAGGCGCAGGAAATCCAGCTCGTCGGCCAGGGTGCCCTGGCGGTCCGGGTAGAACACGCCCGTGCGCGGCGCAACACACCGGTCCATCACCTCGATGGCGGCGGTGGGCGGCGGCTTGACCGGCGGCACCGGCGGCTCCACGGGGGGCGTGACGGGGGGCGTGACCGGCGGGGTCACGGGCGGCTCCGGCGTCACCGGCGGCGGTGGCGCGACGGGCTCGCCTTGCTGCTGGCCGCCGCCGCAGCCGGCCAGACCGGCCAGGCCCGCCGCCAGCAGCGCGGCCATGGCCTTGGCTGGGAAAGAAGTCATCGAAAGATTATAGCCGCCAAGCAAGTAGGCCCGGCGCCGAAGTTGCAACCAATTGCAAGCATCGGGCCGGGCCAGCCTCGCGCTTGCTATGCCGCGTGGTGCGTGGCGGCGGGCGCGTTGAAGCTGGCCAGCAGGCCCGCTTCCTTGGCCTTGGCCGCCTTCAGGTGGCGCTCCTTGACGTGGCCATAGCCGCGGATGTCCTCAGGAATGCTGGCGATGGCCACCGCCTGCGCCAGGTTGTCCGCGCTCAACTTGCCCAGCAGCCCGCCCACCGTGCTGCGGTACTCGGCGATCAGCGCGCGTTCCATCTTGCGCTCCTCCGTGTAGCCGAAGATGTCCAGCGCGGTGCCGCGCAGGCCTTTGAACCTGGCCAGCACGCCGAAGGCTTTCATCATCCACGGGCCGAACTGCTGCTTGATCAGGTGGCCTTCGGCGTCGGTCTTGGCCAGCAGCGGCGGCGCCAGGTGGAACGTGATCTGGTAGTCGCCTTCGAACATGTTCGCCACCTTTTCCCTGAACGCCGAATCGGTGTACAGCCGCGCCACTTCGTACTCGTCCTTGTAGGCCATCAGCTTGTAGAAGTAGCGCGCCACCGCTTCGGTCAGGCGCAGCTGCTTATTGCCGAGCTTGCCCTCTTCGGCGCGCACATGGTCCACGAACTGCTTGTACTTGGCGGCGTAGGACGCGTCCTGGTAAGCCGTCAGCAGTTCCATGCGGCGGTTGATGATGTCGTCCAGCGACTGGGTGCGCTTGAACTCGATCACCTTGGCCGGCGTGGTCATTTTCGTCACCAGGCCGAGGTCGTGCGCGGCGGTGCGGCCCCAGTTGAAGGCGGTCTTGTTGAAGCCGACCGACACGCCGTTCAGTTCAATCGCCTTGAGCAGCGACGCTTCCGTCAGCGGCACTTGCCCCTTCTGGAAAGCGTAGCCCAGCATGAACATATTGGTGGCGATGGCGTCGCCCATCAGCGCGGTGGCGATCTGGCCGGCGTCGACGAATTCCACGCGCTCGGCACCGCAGGCGCGCATGATTTCGCTTTGCGAAGCGGCGCCCGGGAACTGCCAGTCCGGGTTCTTCACGAACGCCGCCGTGGTGGCGCCGGTGGAGTTGACGGCGGCCCAGGTGCGGCCCTCGCCCATGCGCGACAGCGCGTCGCGGCTGGCCGTGACGATCTGGTCGCAGCCGATCACCAGGTTGGCCGCGCCGGTGCCGACGCGGGTCGAGTGCAGGTCGGACTGCCTGTCCGCCAGGCGCACGTGCGACATCACCGGGCCGCCCTTCTGCGCCAGGCCGCTCATGTCCAGTACCACCGCGCCCTTGCCTTCCACGTGCGCCGCCATGGCCAGGATCTGGCCCACGGTGACCACGCCGGTGCCGCCGATGCCGGTGATCAGGATGCCGTACGGCTCGGCGGTCGATTGCAGCACCGGCGACGGCAGCGCCGGCATGGCGGTGTCGCCGGAGGCGGCCTTCTTCGGCTTCTTCAGCGCGCCGCCTTCCACCGTCACGAACGACGGGCAGAAGCCGGTGGTGCAGGAGAAGTCCTTGTTGCAGGAGGACTGGTTGATCTGGCGCTTGCGCCCCAGTTCCGTTTCCAGCGGCTCCACCGACAGGCAGTTCGACTGCACCGAGCAGTCGCCGCAGCCTTCGCACACGGCTTCGTTGATCACGGCGCGCTTGGCCGGATCAGGGTATTCGTTGCGCTTGCGGCGGCGGCGCTTCTCGGAGGCGCAGGTCTGGTCGTAAATCATGGCCGACACGCCGGGCATGTCGCGCAGCTCGCGCTGCACGTCCATCAGCTCCGAACGGTGGCGCACGGTCACGCCTTCGGCCCACTTGTAGTCGTCCGGGTATTTGTCCGGTTCGTCGGTCACGACGATGATCGGCGTCACGCCCTCGGCCGCGATCTGGCGCGAGATCATGCCGGGATCGAGCGGGCCGTCGAAAGCCTGGCCGCCGGTCATGGCGACGGCGTCGTTGAACAGGATCTTATAGGTGATGTTGACCTTGGCCGCCACCGCCGCGCGGATCGCCAGGATGCCGGAGTGGAAGTAGGTGCCGTCGCCCAGGTTGGTGAACACGTGCTTCTCGTTGGTGAACGGCGCCTGGCCGACCCAGGTCACGCCCTCCGCGCCCATGTGGGTGAAGGTGGACGTTTCGCGGTCCATCCACAGCACCATGTAGTGGCAGCCGATGCCGGCCAGCGCGCGCGAGCCTTCCGGCACCTTGGTCGACGAGTTGTGCGGGCAGCCGGAGCAGAAGAACGGCGTGCGGTCGGTTTCCGGATTGGCTTTCACCGGCAGCGTCTTTAGCGCCAGCTCCTTCGCTTCCAGGAAGGCGATGCGCTCCTGCACCCGCTTGGCCACCGGATGGCCGGCGCAATAGTGCGCGATGCGCGAGGCGATGGCGCGCGCGATCTGCGCCGGGTTCAGCTCGTAGGTGGCCGGCAGCAGCCAGTCGCCGTGGCCGGTCTTGCCCTTGTTGCTCCACTCGCCGGTGTCGTCGAACTTGCCCACCACGCGCGGACGCTGGCCGTCCGGCAGGTTGTACAGCTCTTCCTTGAGCGCGTATTCCAGGATCTGGCGCTTCTCCTCCACCACCAGGATCTCGTCCAGGCCCTTGGCGAATTCATGCACGCCGTCCGCTTCCAGCGGCCAGGTCATGCCGATCTTGTACAGGCGGATGCCGATGTCGGCCGCGGCCTGCTCGTCGATGCCCAGGTCGGCCAGCGCCTGGCGCGTGTCGAGGTAGGACTTGCCGGCGGTGATGATGCCGATCTTCGGCTGGGGCGAGTCCCAGATGATCTTGTTCAGCTTGTTGGCACGGCAGTAGGCCAGCGCGGCGTACCACTTGTAGCTGTTCATGCGCACTTCCATGTCCAGCACGGTGTCCGGCCAGCGGATGTTCAGGCCGCCCGCCGGCAGTTCGAAGTCGGTCGGCAGCTCGATCTGCACGCGGTCCGGGTCGAAGTCGACCACGGCGCCCGATTCGATGATGTCGGTGACGCACTTCATCGACACCCACAGGCCGGTGTAGCGGCTCATGGCCCAGGCGTGCAGGCCGTAGTCGATGTATTCCTGCACCGAGGACGGGTACAGCACCGGGATGCCGCAGGCGTTCAGGATGTGGTCGGACTGGTGCGCGGTGGAGGACGACTTGGCGGCGTGGTCGTCGCCGGCCAGCACCAGCACGCCGCCGTGCTTGGCCGAGCCGGCGTTGTTGGCGTGCTTGAAGACGTCGCCGCAGCGGTCCACGCCCGGGCCCTTGCCGTACCACATGGAGAATACGCCATCGTACTTGGCGTCCTCGAACAGATTGGTCTGCTGGGTGCCCCAGACGGCGGTGGCCGCCAGGTCTTCGTTCATGCCGGGGTGGAATTTGACGTGGTGCGCGTCGAGGTATTTCTTGGCCTTCATGGCCGTCATGTCGACGCTGGTGACGGGCGAACCGCGGTAGCCGGTGATGTAGCCGGCCGTGTTCAGGCCCGCTTTCAGGTCGCGCTCGCGCTGCATCATGGGCAGGCGGATCAGCGCCTGGGTGCCGGTCATGAAGGCGCGGCCGCGCTCCAGGGTCCATTTGTCGTCTAGCGAAATGTCTTGCGCTGGCTTACCGGATTCCAGGTGGGAATCTTTGACTGGTGCGTTCATACTTAGTCTCCACTATTTCTCGGGTGCCCGGCGCGCCGTTCTGTGCGGCGCTGGCGGGTTACGCTGCGCTAACCCGCCGTGCGGGTTGCGCGCTGGTATATCGCAGGGCGGGCTAGCGCAGCGCGCGTCGCCCGCCAAATTAAACCGCTGCCTTGTCGTCTTTCAATACGCCGCGCTTGATCTGGTCCAGTTCGATGGACTCGAACAGCGCGCGGAAGTTGCCTTCGCCGAAGCCCTGGTCGCCCTTGCGCTGGATGATCTCGAAGAAGATCGGTCCGATCACGTTGGTGGTGAAGATCTGCAGCAGCAGCTCGCGCTCGCTCTCGGCGCTGTGGCCGTCGATCAGGATGCGCAGGCGGCGCAGCTCTTCGAGGTTCTCGCCGTGGTGCGGCAGGCGGCGGTTGACCAGCTCGTAATAGGTCTCGATGGTGTCCTGGAACACGATGCCGGTGTCGCGCATGGCCTGGATCGACTGGTAGATGTTGTCCGTGCCCAGCGCGATGTGCTGGATGCCCTCGCCGTGGTAGGCGTCCAGGTATTCGGCGATCTGCGACTTGTCGTCCGACGATTCATTGATCGGGATGCGGATCTTGCCGCACGGCGAGGTCATGGCTTTCGACTTCAGGCCGGTCAGCTTGCCTTCGATGTCGAAGTAGCGGATTTCGCGGAAGTTGAACAGGTTCTCGTAGAACGAGGCCCATTCCTTCATGCGGCCGCGGTGCACATTGTGGGTCAGGTGGTCGATATAGGTCAGGCCGTTGCCTACCGGGTTGGCCACCGCGCCGGGGATCGCCACGAAGTCCACGTCGTAGATGCTGATGTCGCCGATGGCGCCGGCCGGCACGCCGCTGGCGGCGTTCTTGCCGCGCCAGCGGTCCACGAAGTACAGCAGCGAGTCGCCCACGCCCTTGATGGCGGGAATGTTCAGCTCCATCGGGCCGGTCTTGTTGTCGAAGCCCCAGGCGCCCAGTTCCAGCGCGCGCTGGTAGGCGAAGGCGGCGTCGTCCACCCGGATGGCGATGGCGCACACCGACGGACCGTGCTGGCGCGCGAAGCGCTGCGCGAACGAATCCTGTTCGGCGTTGATGATGAAGTTGATCTCGCCCTGGCGGTACAGGGTGACGTCCTTGTGGCGATGGCGGGCGATGGCGGTAAAACCCATGCTCTCGAACAGCGCGCCCAGGGCCTTGGGGTCCGGCGCCGCGTACTCGACAAACTCAAAGCCGTCGGTACCCATGGGGTTGTCCCAGGATTCGAATTTCATGTGCGTCTCCTATGCTTATTTTCCGCCCAGTATAGTCCTCGGCGGGCGGCATTAAATTGCGAACAATTCCCGGACACGCTGGATTTGCGCAATAATATTGCTTGTAACCTGACCAAAAGAGGGATTTATGACCAAGATTGCGCTCGATAAAACCGATCGTAAGATTCTTGCTATCTTGCAAAGCGACGGCCGCCTGTCCAACCAGGACGTGGCGGAACAAGTCAGCCTGTCGCCGTCGCCGTGCCTGCGCCGCATCAAGCGCCTGGAAGAGGAAGGCGTGATCCGCCAGTACGTGGCGCTGCTGGACCCGGACAAGATCGGCCTGGGCCTGCTGGCCTATGTGAACGTGCGCCTGGAGAAACACAGCGACGCGGCGGCCGCCAACCACAGCACCGCGCGCGCGCTCGGCGTCAACCCCAGCGGCACCTCGCCGCGCGCCGACTTCGCCGTGGCGGTGGAGCAGTGGCCGGAAGTGGTGGCCTGCTATGCGATGACGGGGGAAATGGACTACCTGCTGCGGGTGCACGTGGAAGACATGGACCACTTCTCGCGCTTCATGATGGCGACCTTGCTGCGCCACCCGGCGGTGCTGGACGTGAAGTCCAGTTTCGCGCTGCAGCGGGTGAAGGACACCACCGCGCTGCCGCTGGTTTGAGTCCCGGCCGCGGGGCCTAGCGGTCCTGCTTCTTGCGGCCCGGCAGCTTGTCGAACCATTTGACGGCGGCGCGGGTGTTGGCCTTGATCGCGTAGTCCAGCGTGGCCACCTGCTCCTCCACCGCCTCCTGCAGCATGCTGACCGGGTTGGCCAGCTCCAGCTTCAGGTAGGCGTCGGCCTCGCCGTAGTCGCGGTGGATCTGCATGCCGGCCTTTTTGGCGATATGCATCATGGTCTGGTTGGACGACAGGCAGTGCATGTACAGGGTGTCGACGTCGTTGTTGCGGCAATGGATGGCGGCGCGCTCGAACAGCTTGGAGCCGATGCCCAGCCCGCGCGCCGACTTCGACACCGACACGCCGAACTCCGCCACCCGTTCCTTCTCGGTGGCCGAGTTCTTGGCCTCCTTGGGCGCGAATGCCAGGTGGCCGACCGCCACCAGCTTGAAGACGCGGTTGTAGACCCCGAACACCATGTCGCGCGAAAAATCGATGCCCTGCACGTACTTGGCGACCTGCTCGTCGCCCAGGTAGGAACCGAAGCGCAGCAGGCGGTCGGCTTTTTCCAGGGCCAGGAAATGCTTCAGCATGCGCCGCCGGTCGCGCTCGGCCAGCTCCTTGACCATGACGGTCGGGCGGTACTTGCTGCCCTTGAGCCAGCGCCGCAGCGGATTGCGGAACATGTTCAGCCTAGTCATCGTCGTCCTCCGCGGTGGCCACGCCCAGGGCGGCGCGCACGGCGCCGACGCGGGCGCGGTGCACCATTTCCGGTATGCGCTGCGGGTGTTCGGTGCAGCGCTGGGCGATCTCGCCAGCATTCACGCCGCGCGCGGCGGCCAGCGACTTTTCCAGGTGTGCCAGCTGCGGGAAAGGCTTGTCGCGGAAGCTCACGCCGTTGCCTTCGCGGCCGCAGGAATCGCATTCGGTGGCCAGCAGCATCTGCGTGAAGCGGGCCGGCTTGCGGAAGGCGTCGCAGCGCTCCAGCAGCTTGACGATGGTGTTCGGGCGCAGCTGCAGCGCCCGGCCCACGTTGCCGTGCTCGCGCGCGGTCATCACCGCCAGGTCGCGGCACTCGCTGGGCACTTTCAGGCGCTTGCACACCTGCTCCACCAGCTTGGCGCCGTCGCCCTCGTGGCCGTGGTGCGCGGGCCATTTTTCCGGCGGGGTGACGCCCTTGCCCAGGTCGTGCATCAGGCTGGCGAAGCGCACCGGCAGCTCGTGGCCGCGCGCGGCGGCGTAGTCCACCACCAGCTGCATGTGGATGCCGGTGTCGATTTCAGGGTGGTGCGCTTCGGGCTGCGGCACGCCCCACAGCGCGTCCAGCTCCGGCACGATGCGCGCCAGCGCGCCGCAGTCACGCAGCACCTGCAGCATGCGCGACGGCTTCTGCTCCATCAGCCCGCGCGACACTTCCTGCCACACGCGCTCGGGCACCAGCGCGTCCACTTCGCCCTGCTCCACCATGTTGCGCATCAGCGCATTGGTTTCGGGCGCCACGCGGAAATCCGGATAACGCGCGGCAAAGCGCGCCACGCGCAGGATGCGCACCGGGTCTTCGGCGAAGGCTGCCGAGACGTGGCGGAAAATGCGTTGTTCGATGTCGCGCCGGCCGTTGAACGGATCGGTCAATGTGCCGTCTTCGGCCCTGGCGATGGCGTTGATGGTCAGATCGCGCCGCACCAGGTCCTGCTCCAGCGTCACCTCGGACGAGGTGTGGAACACGAAGCCCTTGTAGCCGGGCGCGGTCTTGCGCTCGGTGCGGGCCAGCGCGTATTCCTCCTGCGTCTTCGGGTGCAGGAACACCGGGAAGTCCTTGCCGACCGGGCGGTAGCCCTGCGCCAGCATGTCTTCCGGCGTGGCGCCGACCACCACGTGGTCGTGATCCTGCACCGGCAGGCCGAGCAGCTCATCGCGCACCGCGCCGCCGACGACGTAGATCCTCATTGCCATATCCTTCGGCATCCTCAGTCCGGCATTTCCGCGTCGTGCAGCGGGCAGGTTTCGGTTTCGGCCTGCGCCTCGCTGATCCAGCGCGCCACCGCCGGATGGGCGCGCACGCGTTCGCAGTAGGCGTTCAGCGCGGGCGGCAGCACCACGCCGTAGGTCTTGAAGCGCATCACCACCGGCGCGTAGTAGGCGTCGGCGATGGAGAACTCGCCGAACAGGAATTCGTGGTGGCCGAAGCGGCTCAGGCACTCTTCCCAGATTTCGCTGATGCGGCCGATATCGGCCTGGGTGCCGGGCGTGCGGCCCTTGCCGGGATAGCTGCCCTTGATGTTCATCGACATCGAGTTGCGCAGGCTGGAGAAACCGGAATGCATTTCGGCGCAGACCGAACGCGCCATCGCGCGCGCGGCCACATCCTGCGGCCACATGTGTTTTTCGGGGAACTGCTCGGCCAGGTACTCGCAGATGGCCAGGCTGTCCCAGATCGTCATTTCGCCGGCCAGCAGCACCGGCACCCGGCCGCAGGCCGAGAATTCGGCGATCTTGCTGGCGGTGTCGTTCTGGTCCAGCAGCACGCGCACTTCCTGGAACGGGATGTTGAAGGCGGTCATGGCCACCCAGGGCCGCATCGACCACGAGGAATAATTCTTGTTGCCGATAACAAGGGTCAGGCCGGGCGCGCGCGCGGCGGCCAGGGTTTGCGACAGCGTAGGATCGAGTACGGTGGTTTGCATAGGTGTTCCCGGTTTTGAAATAGTGTCAGCGGCCGCCGTAAGTGGCTTCGCTGCGTTCCTGTTCCGTATAGCCTTTCGGCCCGACCGTGCCCAGGCGCGCCTTCAGCGACTGCGGGCGGCCCTCGAACAGGGCGGCGTAATAGGTGGCGTTCGACATCACGTTTTTCACGTAGACGCGCGTTTCGAAGAACGGAATCGACTCAATGAACACCGCGCTTTCCATCGGCTTGCCCAGCGTCGAGCGCCACGAGCGCAGGCGCCCCGGCCCGGCGTTGTAGGCGGCGGTGGCCAGCACCTGCGAACCGTCCATGCTGCCCAGCACCATGTTCATGTAGTTGGTGCCCAGCATGATATTGGTCTTGACGTCGGTGATGGCGTCCTGCACGAAGTCGGTCACGCCGATCTTCTTGGCCACCCAGCGCGCGGTGGACGGCATCACCTGCATCAGGCCGGAGGCGCCGGCGTGCGATTGCGCGTCCATGATGAAGCGCGATTCCTGGCGGATGATGCCGTACACCCAGGCCTTGTCCAGGCCCAGCGTCTGCGTGGCCGGATGCATGATGTCGTCGTGCGGCGACGGGAAGCGCTGGGTGTAGTCGACCTGCACCCGGGTGCGGTCGGACGTATTGACCATGCGGTCCAGGATATGGTGCTGGCGCGCCAATTCGGCGGCGGCCAGGTGGCCGCGCTCGTCCAGGCTGCGCAGCTCCCAGTTCCATTCGCGCGTGCCTTCGAAGCGCAGCCGCATGCCGAAGAATTTGAGCGCGCGCTGGAAGCCGGGGCGCTCGCCGATGGCGGCCACTTCGGCCGGCGCCAGCGGCGCGCCCGGCGGCGGGATGCTGATCAGGTGGCCCAGTTCCTCCTGCGCCAGCAGGCCGTAGAAGTTGGCCTGGTCGGCGATGCCGCGCAGCAACTGGGCCGCTTCCGGCGTCGGATGCAGCGCGCCCGACTCGGCCATCAGGGCGCGGGCGCGCCAGTAGATCCAGGCCGGATCGGTGCGCAGCGCCTCGGGCATGGCGGCGATGTTCTTCTTGACCTGCGGCCAGTCGCCGTCGCGCAGCGCGATGCGGGTCTTCCACTGGTGCTGGTCGATCGACAGCGGCGCGCCCTCCGACTTGCGCCAGTAGGCGCTGGTGTCCGGCGACAGCGAATAGGACGACTGCAGCGCGATGGCGGCCCAGCCGATGGCCTGCTCCTGCGCGCTCAGCTGCGGCGCGGCTTTTTCCAGCGCCAGCACGGCCAGCTTCATGCTGGTCTTGGCGGCGCGGCCGACGGCCACCAGGAAGGTTTCATGTTCCACCCGGCCGCTGCCCGGGCCCTTGGCGATGGCCACCAGCGGCAGGTCCACCGCCTGGGTGATCTTCTTGTCCACGCCGCCCAGCAGCAGGATGGCGCGGCGCGCCTGGCCGGTGGCGTTGAATTCGCCCGCCAGGCGCACCTGCGCCCACACATCGTCGGCGCCGAACTGGCCGGCCTGGTACAGGGTCGCGATCAGGCCGGCGCAGGCCTCGCCGTAACCGTTGGGCGCGGTCAGCAGGGCGCGCGCCTCGTCGGCCACCTTCAGGCCCTTCAGGGCGCGGGACTGCAGTCCGTAGCACTTGACCTGGGTGTCGTCGTTGAGCACGAACAGCGGCAGCTGGTCGTCGAAGTTGGGCCAGTCCTTCTTGCGCCCCAGCTCCAGCAGCCAGTCGTTGCGCAGCCGGTCGGCGATGGCGCTGCCTTCGTAGCGCTTGAGGAATTCGCGGATCTCGTAGGTGGTGGCGTCACGCCAGCGCGATTTCAGCCGATAATAATCGACATAGGAAGGAATCGAATAGTTGGGCAGGCGGGCGGCGTAGAAGTCGGCCTTCTGCGTCTCATCCTTGCGTACCGCTTCGCGCAGCAGCAGGAAGGCGTCATCCTCTTTGCGGGTATCCGCGCCGGCGTCCTGGGCACGAGCCACGCTGGCAAAGGCGCATAGTGCGGCGGCAGCAAGCGCGGCGCCGGCAATCCATTTCGACCTGGAAATCAATGTACGACTCTCACAAAAATTCAAGACAGACTCACGACATGAGCAGCGACCCTAGAATACCACGCAACGCCCTCCAGCCCCTAGCTCAGCCAGAGGGCGGCCAGCCGAAATCGGCGCTGCGCAAACACATGCTGGCGGCGCGCCGCGCAGTGGACGCGGACACCCGCGCGCAGTGGGACCGTGCGCTATGCCGGCAGGTGCTGGCGTGGCAACAGAAAAACAAGGCGCCAGCGCTGGGCGTGTATTGGCCGCTGCGCGACGAGCCGGACCTGCACCCGGCCTACGCCGAGCTGGCGCGGCGCGGCGTGCGGCTGCTGCTGCCGGTGGTGGTGCGCAGGGATGCGGCGCTCGAATTTGCGCACTGGCAGATCGGCGAGGCGATGGTGAAGGATGCGATGGGGGTGGCGGTGCCGGCCGACTTGCGCATGGAGGCGTACCCGCCGGCGCTGCTGGTGCCGTGCCTGGGCTACAACCGGCACGGCTACCGGCTGGGCTACGGCGGCGGCTTTTATGACCGGACCCTGGCGCGCGCGCCGCGCCCGGCCACCGTCGGCATTGCGTATTCCTGCCTGCTCGCCGACTTCCCCGATGATAGCCACGACATCGCGCTCGATGCCGTGCTGACCGAACTGGACGCTTAGACCAGGCGCTGCCAGAGCGCCGTGGTGGCGGCGGCCTGGTTCATGCTGTAGAAGTGCAGGCCGGGCGCGCCGCCCGCCAGCAGGCGCTCGCACAGGCTGCCCACCACGTCCAGGCCGAAGGCCTTGATGGCGGCGCTGTCGTCGCCGAAGCTGGCCAGCTTCAGGCGCACCCAGCGCGGAATCTCGGCGCCGCACATGTCGGAAAAGCGCATCAGCTGCGTGTAGTTGGTGATCGGCATGATGCCGGCCACGATGGGCACCGCGATACCCAGCTTTTGGGCCTGCTCTACGAACTGGAAATAGGCGTCGGCGTTGTAGAAATACTGCGTGATGGCGGCGTTGGCGCCCGCCTTCACCTTGCGCTCGAAGGCCAGCAGGTCGTCCTGCGGCGACTTGGCCTGCGGGTGCACTTCCGGATAGGCCGCCACTTCGATGTGGAACCAGTCGCCCGTTTCGGCGCGGATGAACTCGACCAGCTCGTTGGCGTAGCGGAACTCGCCGGAGGCGCCGTAGCCGCTCGGCAAGTCGCCGCGCAGCGCCACGATGCGCTTGATGCCGTGCGACTTGTATTCGTTCAGGATGGCGCGGATCGACTCGCGCGTGCCGCCCACGCAGGACAGGTGCGGCGCCGCGTCCTCGCCGGCGGCCAGGATCTCGCGCACCGTGTCCAGGGTGCCGGTCTGCGTGGTGCCGCCGGCGCCGAACGTGACGGAGAAATACTTGGGGTGCAGCTCGGACAGCTGGGCGCGCACCGCGCGCAGCTTTTCCGCTCCTTCCGCCGTCTTGGGCGGAAAGAATTCGATACTGAAATTAGGGGTTTCCATCGGCATTCTTCAGAAGTAAGGTGGACAAAGCCCAGGAAATCACACTGTACAAAATGGCGCCGCCCATGGCGGACCAGAAGCTGTCGACATGGAAGCCGTCGATCCATTGCGCCACCAGCCAGAACATGAAGCCGTTGATGACCAGGATGAACAGGCCCAGCGACAGCAGCGTCACCGGCAGCGTGAGCAGCACCAGGACGGGCCGTATCAGTGTGTTGACCAGGCCCAGCACTAAGGCTGCGACCAGGGCTGCGCCTATGCTCGTGACATCGACGGAATGCATCAGGTAGGGCACGGCGAACAGCGCCGCGGCATTGATTAACCAGGTAAGGACCAAACGCATAGATAAGCCTCGCAGCGGATAAACAAAGGGCCGGCTGCGAGCCGGCCCGGTTCACTGATTAGTAGCGGTAGTGTTCAGGCTTGTAAGGGCCTTCTTTTTTCACGTTGATGTAGGCGGCCTGCTCTTCGGTCAGCTCGGTCAGCTGCGCGTTCAGCTTGCGCAGCTGCAGGCGGGCGACCTTCTCGTCCAGGTGCTTCGGCAGCACGTACACGCCGACCGGGTAGGCCTTGGTGTTGGCGAACAGTTCGATCTGGGCGATGGTCTGGTTGGCGAAGGAGGACGACATCACGTACGACGGGTGGCCCGTGCCGCAGCCCAGGTTCACCAGGCGGCCTTCGGCCAGCAGGATGATGCGCTTGCCGCTCGGGAAGATCACGTGGTCCACCTGCGGCTTGATGTTTTCCCAGGTGTACTTCTTCAGCGCGGCGACGTCGATCTCGTTGTCGAAGTGGCCGATGTTGCAGACGATGGCCTGGTCCTTCATGGCCAGCATGTGCTGCTCGGTCAGGATGTGGTAGTTGCCGGTGCAGGTGACGAAGATGTCGCCGTGTTCGGCGGCGTAGTCCATGGTCACCACGCGGTAGCCTTCCATCGCGGCCTGCAGCGCGCAGATCGGATCGATCTCGGTGACCCACACTTGCGCCGACAGCGCGCGCATGGCTTGCGCCGAGCCCTTGCCCACGTCGCCGTAGCCGGCGATGACGGCGATCTTGCCGGCGATCATGACGTCGGTGGCGCGCTTGATGCCGTCCACCAGCGATTCGCGGCAGCCGTACAGGTTGTCGAACTTGGACTTGGTGACCGAATCGTTCACGTTGATGGCAGGGAAAGCCAGCTTGCCTTCCTTGTGCATCTGGTACAGGCGGTGCACGCCGGTGGTGGTCTCTTCGGTCACGCCGAGGATGGCCGGCAGGCGCTTGGAGTACCAGGTGGCGTCTTTCGCCAGGTGGGCCTTGATCGAGTTGAACAGGCAGATCTCTTCTTCCGAACCGGGGTTGGCCAGCACCGAGATGTCGGTTTCGGCGCGGGTGCCCAGGTGCAGCAGCAGGGTGGCGTCGCCGCCGTCGTCCAGGATCATGTTCGAGTACACGCCTTCGCCCGGCCACTCGAAGATGCGGTGCGTGTAGTCCCAGTATTCGTCCAGCGACTCGCCCTTGACGGCGAACACCGGGGTGCCGGCGGCGGCGATGGCGGCGGCGGCGTGGTCCTGGGTCGAGTAGATGTTGCACGAGGCCCAGCGCACTTGCGCGCCCAGCGCTTCCAGCGTGCGGATCAGCACGGCGGTCTGGATGGTCATGTGCAGCGAACCGGTGATGCGCGCGCCCTTCAGCGGCTGGGCGGCCGCGAATTCCTCGCGGATGGCCATCAGGCCGGGCATTTCGGTTTCAGCGATCTTGATTTCTTTTTCGCCCCATGCGGCCAGGCCGATGTCAGCGATGATGTAGTCTTGTGCGGATTTGAGTACGGCGTTCATCACGCCCTCCTTTCAATGGTTGAAAAAAGTAACGTGAGCGCGGTGTTGATTCCGAGCCTGGCCAGCCGTACGGCGGGTCGCAGCGCTCCTCGGAAGGGAGATTCTAGCAGAAACAGGACTAGCGGGGTCAGACCCGATGGGTCTGACCCGGCTTTTTTTTAGCTCAGGCCGGCGGCGGCGCGCAGGGCAGCCACCTTGTCGGTGCGCTCCCAGCTGAATTCCGGCTCTTCGCGGCCGAAGTGGCCGTAGGCGGCGGTCTTCTGGTAGATCGGACGCAGCAGGTCCAGCATCTGCACGATGCCTTTCGGGCGCAGGTCGAAGTGCTCCAGCACCAGCTTGGCGATGGCGTCGTCCGAAATCACGCCGGTGCCTTCGGTGTAGACGGTGATGTTGATCGGACGGGCGATGCCGATCGCGTACGACACCTGCACCTGGCACTGGCGCGCCAGGCCGGCCGCGACGATGTTCTTGGCCACGTAGCGCGCGGCGTAGGCGGCCGAACGGTCAACCTTGGAGGGGTCCTTGCCGGAGAACGCGCCGCCGCCGTGCGGGGCTGCGCCGCCGTAGGTGTCGACGATGATCTTGCGGCCGGTCAGGCCGCAGTCGCCCTGCGGGCCGCCGATGACGAAGCGGCCGGTCGGGTTGACCAGGAATTTGGTGTCCTTCAGCCAGCCGGACGGCAGCACCGGCTTGATGATCTCTTCGATCACCGCTTCTTCGATCTGCTTGTGGCTCACTTCCGGCGCGTGCTGGGTCGACAGCACCACGGTGTCGACCGACACCGGGCGGCCGTCGACGTAGCGCAGCGTCACTTGCGACTTGGCATCCGGACGCAGCCATGGCAGGCGGCCGTCCTTGCGCAGCTGCGACTGGCGCTCGACCAGGCGGTGCGCGTAGTAGATCGCGGCCGGCATCAGTTCCGGGGTTTCGTCGCAGGCGTAGCCGAACATCAGGCCCTGGTCGCCGGCGCCCTGGTCCAGGTCCAGGCCGGCGCCTTCGTCCACGCCCTGGGCGATGTCCGGCGACTGCTTGTCGTAGCACACCATGACGGCGCAACCCTTGTAGTCGATGCCGTAGTCGGTGTTGTCGTAGCCGATGCGCTTGATGGTTTCGCGCGCTACTTGAATATAATCAACGTTGGCATGCGTGGTAATCTCGCCTGCCAGCACCACCAGGCCGGTGTTGCACAGGGTTTCAGCGGCTACGCGCGCTTTCGGGTCTTGCGCCAGGATGGCGTCGAGAATGGCGTCCGAAATCTGGTCGGCAACCTTGTCCGGGTGGCCTTCAGATACGGATTCCGAGGTGAAGAGGTAGTCGTTGGAAGACATCGCAAGCTCCTGATACTGGTTTTGTAAACATGTCGCAACAACCAATATGGCTTGCGACGCTTTAGCGATATTTATATTCCGCTTCGCAAGTTGTCTGTTAACTCAGCGGATACTGCATACGTGGTATTTTACGCTTCTTTTAAAAACTTTTGGCAAGGCAAAATTTTTTGCCCCGCTCGAATCCTCCATGCTTGTCACCATATTCCGCTTCCTTTCCGTCTTTCCCTTGCCAGTCTTGCACGCCCTGGGCGCCGCGCTCGGCTGGCTGGTGTATCTGCTGTCGCCATCGCACCGGCGCCGCATGCGCGACAATATGCGCCAGGCCGGCGTCGAGCGCCATCTGGGCGCCGCGATTGCCGAGTCTGGCAAGAGCATACTGGAATTGCCGTTTATCTGGTGCGCGCCTCCGGAGCGCGTGTCGCGCCACGCCAGCACCGAGAATTGGGAGCTGGTGCAACGCACGCTGGACGCCGGGCGCGGGATTGTGTTCCTGACGCCACACCTTGGCTGTTTTGAAATTGTCGCCCAGGAAATTGCGCTGCGCACCGAACTGATGGTGATGTACCGGCCACCGAAAAAGGCGGCGCTGAAACCGCTGATCGAGGGCGCCCGCGCGCGCAAGAACCTGCTGCTGGCGCCGGCCAATATGTCCGGCGTGCGCATGCTGGCCAAGACGCTCAAGAAGGGCATGCCGATCGGCCTGCTGCCCGACCAGGTGCCGCAGGAAGGCGAAGGCGTGTTCGCCGACTTCTTCGGCCGCAGCGCCTACACCATGACCCTGCCGGCCAAGCTGGCGCAGCTGGGCGACGCGGTGGTGATCGTCACCTACGCCGAGCGGCTGCCGTTCGGCCGCGGCTATGTGATCCGCTTCGTGCCGTTCGAGGGCACGCTGGACGGCTCCAGCGCCGAGCAGGCGCGCGCCATCAACGCCGCCATGGAGCAGCTGATCGCGCGCGCGCCGGCGCAATATTACTGGAGCTACAACCGCTACAAGGTGCCGGCCGGCGCCGCGGCCGGCGCGGCCGCCACCCCGGAGGCGCCATGAAAGTGCTGCTGGGATTCATGTGGCTGCTGCACTGGCTGCCGCTGCCGGTGCTGGGCCGCTTCGGCAAGGCGGTCGGCTCGCTGCTGTTCATCGTCATGAAGCCGCGGCGCGACATCACGCTGACCAATCTGCGCCTGTGCCTGCCCGAACTGTCCGAGGCCGAGCGCACCGCGCTGGCGCGGCGCCATTTCCAGGCCTATTCGCGCAGCGTGTTCGAGCGCTCCATCCTGTGGTGGGCTTCCGAGGCGCGCCTGCAGCGCCTGATCAGGGTGGTGTCGTTCGACGGCGCCCACCCGGAGTCGGCCGGCATCCCGGTGGCGGCCATGACGGGCCAGCCCACCATCCTGCTGTGCCCGCACTTCGTGTGCCTGGACGTGGCCGGCGCGGCGATCGCCATGCAGGCGTCGGCCTCGTCCATGTACGTGCAGCAGAAGAACGCCGTGTTCGACAAGGTGCTGCGCGACGGCCGCGCCCGCTTCAAGCCGGTGCGCCTGTTCACGCGCCTGGACGGCATCAAGCCCATCCTGCGCGCGCTGAAGGAAAAGCTGCCCTACTTCATGCTGCCGGACATGGATTTCGGCGAAAAGGACGCCGAGTTCGTGCCTTTCTTCGGCGTGCAGGCGGCCACCCTGTCGGCCACCGCGCGCATCGCGGCGGCCACCGGGGCCCAGGTCATGCCGGTGATCAGCACCTTCCTGCCCGATTATCAGGGCTGGCAGGTAAAATTCTACGCGCCGTGGGACAATTACCCGGGTCCGGACATGGTGGAAGCGACGCGCCGCATGAACGCCTTCATCGAGGACCGCGTGCGCGAGGCCCCGGCCGAATATTTCTGGACGCATAAGCGCTTCAAGACGCGTCCCAACGGCGAGCCCTCCTTTTACGGCAAGGCCCGCTAAGCCAACGACACAGAGCACTCACTAGAGCACCCCATGAAACTCAAATTCACCAAGATGCACGGCGCCGGCAACGACTTCGTGGTCATCGACGCCATCAGCCAGCCGATCGACTTCACGCCCGCGCAATGGAAACAGCTGGGCGACCGGCGCTTCGGCGTGGGCGCGGACCAGATGCTGGTGGTGGAGAAGCCGACCCAGCCGGGCTGCGACTTCCGCTACCGCATCTTCAACAGCGACGGCGGCGAGGTCGAGCAGTGCGGCAACGGCGCGCGCGCCTTCGCCAAGTTCGTGTCGCAAAAAGGGCTGACCGACAAGCGCAGCATTTCAGTGGAAACCATGGCCGGCATCATCGCGCCGCGCCTGGAAGAGAACGGCAGCGTGACGGTGGACATGGGCGCGCCGGTGCTGGAGCCGGCCCGCGTGCCGTTCGACGCGGACGGCCTGGACGGCGTGGCCGAGGGCCGCGACACGCTGTGGCCGCTGACCCTGGAACTGGGCGGCGAAAAAGAAACCGTGCTGGTATCGGTGGTGTCGATGGGCAATCCGCACGCGGTGCAGCTGGTGGCCGACGTGGACAGCGCGCCGGTGGAGCTGACCGGGCCGCTGATCGAGCACCATCCGCGCTTCCCGCGCCGGGTCAACGCCGGCTTCATGCAGCTGCTGACCCGCCAGCACGTGCGGCTGCGCGTGTTCGAGCGCGGCGTGGGCGAAACGCTGGCCTGCGGCACCGGCACCTGCGCGGCGGTGGTGGCCGGCATCCGGCGCGGCCTGCTCGATTCGCCGGTGACGGTGGAGGCGCGCGGCGGGCAGCTGTCGATCGCCTGGGCCGGCGAAGGCCAGCCGGTCTATCTGACCGGCCCGGCCGTGACCGTGTTCGAAGGCGAGATCGAGATCCAGGATCCCGCCGCGGGCGCCTAGAAACCGGGCGCCAGCCCGGCCGCCGCGCCGCCCTGGCCCGCCGCCTCCGCCTCCGGCAGCCAGGTCTTCAAGCGGTACAGGCGCTGGCGGTAATTGCCTTCCGGGCCGTCCAGGCCGGCGTCGACGTTGTCGAACAGGCGGCCGATGCGGTCCAGCGCGTGGCGCTGCTGGGCATTGCGCACCAGCACCAGGCGGCGCTTGCCGCGCCCGTAGCTGGCGCGGATATCGACCACCAGGCAATGGCCGCGGTCGGCCGCCTTCACATCCAGCAGCAGCGCCTCGGCCCGGCTCAGGCCGAACCATCCCGCCAGTTCCACGCGCGCCGCCAGCAAGGGCTGGCTGTTCAGCAATTCCCGGCTGACGCCCGGCAGGCTGGCGGCCCAGCCGCCACCGTCGGTCAGCGGCGCGATGCGGCGCAGCGCCGCCTGCGCTTCCCCGCTGCCCTGGGCGGCTGCCTTTTGCAGCCAGTACGCGGCGCGCACGTCGTTTTCCTCGCCGCCGCGCCGGGTGCGCCAGGCGTGGATGCCGCATTCGAGCTGCGCCGCGCTGTGGCCCATGTCGGCCGCGCGCTCCAGGCAGGCTTGCGCTTCGCTCACGCTGCGCTGCGAAAATTCCGGTTTGATATAGATGCGCGACAGCGCGAACCACGCGTCGGCCAGGCCCTGCTCGCCGGCCTGGGTCAGCCAGCGGATGGCGCGCTTGAAATTGACGGCCGGAATGCCCTCGCGCAGCCGCTCGCCTTCCCGGTTCATGCGCGCGAACCACAGGCCCAGCGCCAGCTGGGCGGTACGGTCGCCGCCGTGCGCGGCCAGCTCGCGGCAGTGCAGCTCGGTGCCGTCCGGCTCCAGGCCGGCGTCGGCGTCGGCGTAGGCGTCCAGCTGGCCCAGCGCCTGGGCGCAGCGCGCCAGCAGCTGCACCTGCTGCGGCGCGGCCTGCCAGCCGGCGTTGCGCGCGGCCTCGGCATCCGGCGGCGCCGCGCGCAGCAATTGGCGCACCAGCGGCAGCGCCTGCTCCAGGAAGGCGGCGCGCGACAGCTTGCCCCAGGCTTCGTCCAGCGCCACATAGGCCAGGCTGTTGACGGGGATGGGCGCCGCCGCCGGGACCGGGGCTGGCGGCTGGGCTGACGGCTGGGGGCGGGCTGGTGCGCCGGGGCCGGCCTGGGCCGGCGCCCTGGCCGCCTGCGCCGGCTGCTGCTGGGCCAGCAAGCGCAGCGCCTCCGGCAACCCGGCCCGCACCGCCGCGTCGAGTGCCTGCATGGCCTTGGCGCGCAGCGCGCCGTGGGCGCTGGCCGCCGCCACGCCAAGCGCGCCCAGCGCACCGAGCGCGCCGGCCGCATCGGACTCCCCGGGCGGCGCGCTCAGCACCAGCTGCGCCAGCACCAAGCCGGCCGGCACCACGCCGGCCTCCCAGGCGCGTTCATACCAGGGCAATACCGCTTCGCGGCTGTGCTGTGCGTATTCGTAGCCGACATGGCTGCCGATCAGCCGCCACGCTTCGTCGCGCCCCTGGATGGCGGCGCGGTGCAGCCAATGCAGGGCGGTGGGCGGGCTTTGCGGCAGGCTGGCGCCGCCGAACAGATACAGTTTCCCCAATGCCAGCTGGCACTGGGCGTCTCCCGCGCGCGCCCCTCGGATCATTACTAGTTCTTCACGATTTGCCATCGTTCCACTATTAATATGATTCATTCAAGAAAACGCAGCGTCTTTGCCGCGCCGGCCATAGACCGGGTGGCTTGCTATTTGGTTGATCTTGCCACATTCCAACAATCACAGTAAGGCCAAGTGTAGTTTTCATACCAATCGGATTTACAGCCAATTGCTAAGTATTTGATATTGCTCAACTATTGCGGGGCGGTTGCGCGTGTACGCTGAACCCCATGCCATTAACTAAACGAAAGGAAATCTTGCCGAAGCGCATGCAATGGACAGCTATTCAAGCGTTTCAAAAATACAACAAGAAACCACATTTTTTTGGCTTTCGACCAATACTAACCCTCATAATCGACCAATCCTTCACGGTAGGCGCAGCCAGCAATTAAGGTTTAGACCAGATGAGTGTCGAGTGCACTTCGCGATTTCGCTCTTTGATCGATGAACTAATAGTTAACTAAAAGGAAGAACAAATGAAAAAATCATTAGTGGCCCTGGCACTCATGGGCGCCTTCGCTGGAGCCCATGCGCAATCATCCGTCACTATTTACGGCACGCTGGATGCCGGCGTTTCAAAAACCACCGGCACCACCGCCCAGATCGGCAAACGCGACAACAACAAACTCGGTTTCCGCGGCGTGGAAGACCTCGGCAACGGCCTGAAGGCGCTGTTCCACCTGGAGATCCGCTACGAGCCGGACACCGGCACCATCGAGAACACCGCCGGCACCAACAGCCGTCCGCTGTTCCAGGGCCAGAGCCGGGTCGGCCTGCAAGGCGACTTCGGTACCGTGCGCCTGGGCCGCGGCCTGACCCCGTTCCAGGAAACGTCGACCGCTTTCGAACCATGGAGCGGCGTGCCTGCGGTGGCCGGCTACCAGACCAACCTGCAAGTGGCCGGCTACACCAGCGATCCGCTGGCGCCGCCGGGCTCGTCCGGCAACCGCTTCTCCAATGCGGTCTGGTACAACACCCCGGTGATGAACGGCTTCCAGCTGAACGTGGCGGTGGCCGCCAAGGAATCGCTGGGCAACACCACCGCCATCATCGGCCGCGGCACCGCGCTGGCGCCGCAGTACACCGTCAACTCGATGGCCTCGGCCAACCCCTTCGGCGCCAGCGCCACCTACACGCTGAACCAGTTCGCCGCCTACGCCGCGTATGAGCGCAACGCGATCGAAACCAAGCTGTGGTCGGTGGGCGCGTCGTACAAGCCGATGCCGGCCCTGAAGCTGATGGCCTCGTACCAGAAGCAGGACATGGACCACACCATCGTGGCCGGCGCGGCCAACCACGAAACCGACGCCTGGCTGGTGGGCGCCAACTACACCATGGGCCCGGGCAAGCTGCTGCTGGGCTATGGCCAGAAGTCGCCGGACCGCATCCTGAAGACCAAGCAGGCCTCGATCGGCTACGAGTACAACATCTCGACCCGCACCTATATCTACTTCGACCTGTCGAACCGCAAGATGCCGGTGCCGGCCGCCGTCACCACGCTGAACGACAGCTCGGTGAACCACTACTCGGTCGGTATCCACCACAACTTCTAATGCGCAAGCAAGCCCGTGCATAGCAACGAACGGACCTGGCAACAGGTCCGTTTTTTTTGCTTTGTGACTTTTTCGCAACTCCGGATCAATCAGCAACATAGCTTTCTGTACAAGGCTGGATAGCCGTGTCATATTGGTTGCACCTAATTAGTACGCACGTACTATTTTGAGAATAATAAAAAAACAACTCAATCTTTTGGAGACTGCATGAAAACTAAACTGCTCGCAGCGGGTATTGCCGCCTGTTTCGCCGTGCCTGCCATGGCCCAATCCTCGGTCACCATCTACGGTATCGCCGATGCCGGCGTGATGTACGTGAAGAACGGCGGCCAGGACGCCAAGACCAAGCTGGTCAGCGGTATCGCCGACGGCTCGCGCCTGGGCTTCCGCGGCATCGAGGACATGGGCGGCGGCTACAAGGCCATCTTCAACCTGGAAGCGCGCGTCGAGCTCGACACCGGCCGCCAGCAAACCGGCAACCTGAGCAGCAACCCCACCTTCGCGCTGACCGAAGGCCTGAACTTCACCGTGCCGGCAGCGGCCGGCGGCGCGGCCACGGCCGAGAAGCTGCGCGCCGGCGTGCAAGCCGCGCTGAACCCGGCCATCAACGTCAACATCAACGGCGCCCTGTTCGACCGCACCTCGATGGTCGGCCTGATCACGCCGGTGGGCGCAGTGCTGCTGGGCCGCATGTACACCCCGGGCTACGAAGTGCTGAACGCCGGCGACGTGTTCGAGTCGGGCACGGCGGCCGGCTGGGGCGGCATCGTGGGCGGCACCGGCGGCCTGCTGACGGCCGGTATCGCGATCCGTTCCGACAAGTCGATCCAGTACCGCATGGAACTGCCGAACGGCCTCAAGGCGTCGGCCATGTACGGCACCGAGAAATCGGGCTACATCGGCATGGACAAGCGCTCGTGGGGCGCCAACGTGCGCTACGTGGCCAACGGCTGGGACGTCGGCCTGGGCCACAACCACGGCACCGACCAGGTCGGCGCGCGCGGCCTGGTGACCACCACGCTGGCCGGCTCCTACGCCTTCGACAACTGGAAGCTGTTCCTGGGCACCCACAAGCAGAAGAACGAGAACTCGGTCATCATCCGCTACGCGGGCGACCTGCTGGCGCCGACCTTCGCCGCCTTCCCTGCTCCGCTGAGCACGCTGCTGGCCGGCCAGGCCAACGCCGCGCTCAAGCGCAACTTCCTGCTGGACGCGATCAGCTACCAGGTCGGTTTCCACTACAAGGTGGGCGCGGGCCGCATCATGGCGTCCGTGGTGCGCCAGGACGACAAGCGGGCCGACGCCAGCGACGCCACCCAGTACGGCATCGGCTACGACTACAACCTGTCCAAGCGCACCGACGTGTACCTGGTGGGCGCCTACATCAAGAACGAGAACGACGGCCAGTACGCGATCGGCGCGGCCAGCGCCTCGGGCGGCTTCACCTCGAAACCGGGCGAGTCGAGCAAGGGTATCCAGATCGGCATGCGCCACCGCTTCTAAGCGCGGCGGGGCCGCTGCACGCCACACCGAAAGACGCCTGCGGGCGTCTTTTTTATTGGCGCCTCGGTTAGAATGGCGCTTGCCTCTCCACCACACTTACGCTGAAACAATGGATTCCACCGCCGTACTGCAATACCTGACCGACCATCCGCACTTCTTCGAAGAGCACGCCAGCCTGCTGGGCGAGGTCAAGCTGTCCAGCCCGCTGACCGGGCGCGCCGTTTCGCTGCAGGAGCGCCAGATGGAAGTGATGCGCGACAAGTACAAGGCGCTGGAACTGCGCATGGCCGAACTGTCGCGCCACGCCAAGGAAAACGAGACCATCGCCGGCCGCTTCCACAGCTGGACCCAGGCCCTGCTGCAAGTGCGCCAGGACGGCGCCATGCCGCGCGTGCTGGCCGACAGCCTGAAGAGCAGCTTCCACGTGCCGCAGGCCACGCTGCGCCTGTGGGGCGCCAAGCCGGAATACGCGGACCAGTGGTTCACCAACGGCGCGTCGGATGACGCGCGCATCTTCGCCAACAGCCTGATGGCCCCGTACTGCGGCGCCAACAACGACTTCGAAGCGGTGCGCTGGCTGGAAGACGCGGGCCACGTGCAGTCCACCGTCATCATCCCGCTGCGCAAGCCGGGCGCGGCCGCGCCGGGCGGCAAGAGCGCCACCTTCGGCCTGCTGATCCTGGGCTCGCCAGATTCGGAGCGCTTCACCTCGCTGATGGCGACCGATTTCCTGGTCCACATCGGCGAAACGGCCAGCACCGCGCTGGCCCCGCTGCTGGCCTGAGGCCGCCATGGGCGAGCGCGGCAAGGCCGAGTGGGCGCACGCTTACCTCGAGCAGCTGCGCACCCAGCGCAAACTGTCGCCGCACACGCTGGACGCCTACCGGCGCGACCTGGCCGAGCTGGCCGCGCTCAGCGGCGAAACGGCGTGGAACGCGCTGGCGCAGGCCGACCTGCGCCGCTACGCCGCCCGCCTGCACGGCAAGGCGCTGGAGCCGCGCTCCATCGCCCGCAAGCTGTCCAGCTGGCGCGGCTTCTTCGACTGGCTGGCCGGGCAGACCGCGCTGGCCGCCAATCCCGTGCAGGGCGTACGCGCCCCCAAGCGCGCCAAGACGCTGCCCAAGGCGCTGTCGGTGGACGACGCGGTGCGCCTGGTGTCGGCGCCGGCGCGCCTGGCTTCCTCCGGGCCGGGCGCAGCGCCCGAACCGGCCGAGCTGTGCAACCGGGCCATGTTCGAGCTGCTGTATTCGAGCGGCTTGCGGGTGTCCGAACTGGCCGGACTGGACCTGCACTACAGCAAGGACGCGCTGGGCTGGCTGGAACAGGGCAACGCCGACGTGACCGTGCTGGGCAAGGGCGGCAAGCGCCGCACCGTGCCGGTGGGAAGCGCCGCCATGGCCGCCATCGCGGCCTGGCTGGCGGTGCGCCCGGCGCCGGCCGACGGCAGCGCCGCCCTGTTTACCAGCGCGCGCGGCAGCCGCGTGTCGGCGCGCGTGGTGCAGCTGCGCCTGAAGGCGCACGGCCTGGCCACCGGCGCGCCCTCGGCGGTGCACCCGCACATGCTGCGCCATTCCTTCGCCTCGCACGTGCTGCAGTCCTCCGGCGACCTGCGCGCGGTGCAGGACATGCTGGGCCACGCCACCATCGCTTCCACCCAGGTCTACACGGCGCTGGACTTCCAGCACCTGGCCCAGGTCTACGACCAGGCCCATCCGCGCGCCAAGATTAAATAGACTATGTAAAGTAAGCATGCGCTGCGTCAAGGACGGCGTTTGGCCGCTTTGACAAAATTCCGGCATAATCGCTCGATCCCGGCCCCCAGGGGCGCTCAACTACTGATCGGCAAGCTGACATGGCAATGATACCCACCACCATCCTCACCGGTTTCCTCGGCGCGGGCAAGACCACCCTGCTCAACCGTATCCTGCAGGAAAGCCACGGCATGCGCATTGCCGTCATCGAGAATGAATTCGGGCAGGAAAACATCGACAACGAGATCCTGGTGCAGGACAGCAAGGAACAAATCGTCGAGATGAACAACGGCTGCATCTGCTGCACCGTGCGCGGCGACCTGATCGTGGCGCTGTCGAACCTGGCGCAAAAGCGCGCCGCCGGCGAGCTGCACTTCGACCGCGTGGTGATTGAAACGACCGGCCTGGCCAACCCCGGCCCGGTGGCGCAGACCTTCTTTATCGACGACGAAGTGGGCAGCCACTACATGCTGGACGCCATCGTCACCGTGGTCGACGCGCGCCACGCCATGCAGCAGCTGGACGACAACGAAGAAGCGCAGCGCCAGGTGGGCTTTGCCGACAAGCTGCTGCTGTCCAAGACCGACCTGGTGGACCAGGCCGTGCTGGACCAGCTGCTGCCGCGCCTGAAGCGCATCAACCCGCGCGCGCCCATCAGCCAGTCCAACTTCGGCAGCGCGCCGATTTCCGAGGTGCTGGACCTGAAAGGCTTCAACCTGAACGAGAAGCTGGAACTGGACCCGGACTTCCTGGCCGCCGAAGAACATGACCACGACCACGGCCATGAGCACGACCACGAGCACGGCGAACACTGCAAGCACCCCAGCCACGCCCACGACCATCACCACAGCCACCACGCCGACGACATCGCTGCCTTCGTCTTCAAGAGCGCGCGCCCGTTCGACAGCGCCAAACTGGACGAATTCCTTGGCGGGCTGGTCGATGTGTACGGTCCTCGCATGTTGCGCTACAAAGGCGTATTGTTGATGCAGGGCGCCGAACGCAAGGTGGTATTCCAGGGCGTGCACCAGCTGATGGGCAGCGATCTGGGCGCAAAGTGGGCCGAAGGGGAAGAACGTGGCAGCAAAATGGTATTTATTGGCAAAAATCTACCGAAAGACATCTTTATTCGCGGATTGGAACAATGTTTGGTATAAACTAACCGGGTTTTGTGGGGTGCCGGTTAGCAACTAGGTAACGACTTAGGTGCCGGCGCGGTTGCCGAGTTCATCGCGCAACTGATAAATTTGAAAACTCTGTCGTATCGAAGGTAAGCGAAGTGATGACTAAAACTAATAAATCGACCCCCGCCGCTATCGAAGAAGTCCGCCTCCTCACGGAAGAAGAAATTCTGAAGATGGGCGAAGCAGACTACATGAACCCGGCGCAAATGGCATTTTTCAAGGCCAAGCTGCAAGCCCTTGAAAAAGAGCTGCTGAAGAATGCCGGCGAGACGACCGAACACCTGCGCGAAACCGTGCTGGTGCCGGACCCTGCCGACCGTGCCACCATCGAGGAAGAACACGCCCTGGAACTGCGCACCCGCGACCGCGAGCGCAAGCTGCTGAAGAAAGTGCAGCAATCCATCGTCGCCATCGATAACAACGAATATGGCTGGTGCGAAGAGACTGGCGAACCGATCGGCATTCCGCGCCTGATCGCCCGTCCGACCGCCACCCTGTCGCTGGAAGCACAGCAGCGCCGCGAACTGAAGCAGAAGCTGTACGGGGACTAAGCAACCGCCCGGCTGCCTCCGCAGCAGCCGCCCCGGCGCATGGGCGCAGGCGGACGGCTCACCTTAAAAAAAGCATGCAGGCAAGGCCGCATGCTTTTTTTGTTTGTGCCTTGCTCTTCGGCTACACTAGGAGACCAGCATAGCGAGGAATGCCGTGGGCCTGTTTTCCCTGTTCAAGAAAGGCAAGCCGGACGCCGCCGCCCCGGACGGCGACGACGATGCCGCGCGCCTGGCCGCCAACAGCGAAGCCCAGCGCGCCGCGGCCAACAGCCAGCTGCAGCGCGACATCGCACGCGCCACCGCGCTGAAGATCGACGCCATCGAAGCGGCCATGGAAGCGGACATCTTCAACATGCCGGAGCCGGCCTGGGGCAGCCGCCCGCCGCGCCCGGCCCTGTCCGCGCCGGCCGCCGCGCACCTGGCCGCCGGCGACGCCGACACCCCCGCCACCCTGCCCCTGCTGGACGCCAGCACCACCGAGCTGCTGGCCGACGACGAGATCCCGGCCCCGGTGGCGGCCGACGCCACCGCGCCGGTGGTGGAGGAAAGCGCCATCCTGTACGCCAACGGCCAGGCCGCCATCGCCGTGCAGATGCTGAACGGCGCGCTGGCCGAAGCGGCCGCGTCCGGCCAAGGCGCGCAGCAGGACCGCACCGTCTGGTGGCTGCTGTTCGACCTGTACCAGGCGCAAGGCCGGCAGGAACTGTTCGACAGCCTGTCGATCGACTATGCCAGCACCTTCGAAACCTCGCCGCCGGCGTGGCGCGGCGCGGCGGCCGGCGGCGAGGGCGGCAACGGTGCGGCGGCCGCCCGCGATGGCGCCGCCTATGCCGGCGTCACGCCCGCGCTGTCGTTCGGCCCGGCGCTGGACGGCAGCGCCGCCGCCATCCTCGCGCGCCTGCCGGCGCTGGACGCCGCCGCCCCCCTGCGGCTGGACTTGAGCCGCGTCGCCAGCGCCGACGCCGACGGTTGCGCGCTGCTGCTGGCGGCCCTGCAACACCTGCAGAAGCAGGGCCGCGAGCTGATCGTGGTGGCCGCCGCCGAGCTGGCCGCGCTGCTGCAGGCCGGCCTGCAGGTCGGCCGCCGGGAAGACGGCGCCGCGCCCTGGCTGCTGCTGCTGGAACTGCTGCAGCTGCTGAACCGCGAAAAGGACTTCGAGGAAAGCAGCATGGACTACTGCGTCACGTTCGAAGTGTCGCCGCCGCCGTACGCCCCGCCGGCGCCGCGCCAGGTGGCCACGGCCGCGCGCCAGGCCGCGCCGGCGGCCGCGGCGGCGTCCGACCGCTTCATGCTGCCGCCCGTGGTGGAGGCCAGCTGCGGCGCCCTGCTCGACGCCATCGGCGCCTATGCCGAACAGTACCCGGCGCTGATCTTCGACTGCTCGCGCCTGGCGCGGCTCGACTACGCCGCGGCCAACCAGCTGCTGGCGCGCCTGCAGCAACTCGCGCCGCACGGCAGAAGAGTAGAATTCCGGGAAGTGAACCATCTGGTGGCGGCGCTGCTGCGGCTGCTGGGCTACGCCGGGCTGGCGCGCATCTTCGCCCACAAGTACTAGGCCGCAGCCGCGTCCTTGACTGGACCGTCTTGCAATTGTCCGGCCAGACCCCATGTCAGGGGCTGGCGCCTTGCGCGCATTGAACGTCGAGCGTCATTACATTGAGGTCAACATGGAACAATTTCACGGCACCACCATCCTGTGCGTGCGGCGCGGCAGCCAGGTCGCACTGGGCGGGGACGGCCAGGTAACGCTGGGCAACATCGTCATGAAGGGCACGGCCCGCAAGGTGCGCAAGCTGTACCAGGGCAAAGTGCTGTGCGGCTTTGCCGGCGGCACCGCCGACGCCTTCACGCTGCTGGACCGCTTCGAAGCGAAGCTGGAAAAACACCAGGGCAACCTGCTGCGCGCCTCGGTCGAACTGGCCAAGGACTGGCGCACCGACCGCGTGCTGCGCCGCCTGGAAGCGATGCTGCTGGTGGCCGACGCCACCTCGACCCTGGTCATCACCGGCAACGGCGACGTGCTCGAGCCCGAGAAGGGCATCGGCGCCATCGGCTCCGGCGGCACCTATGCGCAGTCGGCCGCCCTGGCGCTGCAGGAAAACACCGAGCTCACGCCGGCCGAGATCGTGAAGAAATCGCTGACCATCGCCGGCGAGCTGTGCATCTACACGAATATGTCCCACATTATCGAAACGCTGGACGGGAAAGCAGAATGAATATGACTCCGCAAGAAATCGTCGGCGAACTCGACAAGCACGTGGTTGGCCAGGGCAAGGCCAAGCGCGCCGTGGCCATCGCGCTGCGCAACCGCTGGCGCCGGCAGCAGGTGGAAGAGCCGCTGCGCCATGAAATCACGCCGAAGAACATCCTGATGATAGGCCCGACCGGGGTCGGCAAGACCGAGATCGCGCGCCGCCTGGCCAAGCTGGCCGACGCGCCCTTCATCAAGATCGAGGCAACCAAGTTCACCGAGGTGGGCTATGTGGGGCGCGACGTCGACACCATCATCCGCGACCTGGTCGACATCGGCATCAAGCAGACCCGCTCGGCCGAGATGGCCAAGGTGCGCGCGCGCGCCGAGGACGCCGCCGAGGACCGCGTGCTGGACATCCTGCTGCCGCCGCCGCGCGATTTCGGCTTCGCCAACGCGGCCCCGGCCGAGGACGGCAAGCCCGACACCACGCGCCAGACCTTCCGCAAGCGCCTGCGGGAAGGCGAGCTGGACGACAAGGAAATCGAGATCGAGCTGGCCGACACGGCGCCGCAGATGGAAATCATGGCCCCGCCCGGCATGGAGGAAATGACCGAGCAGATCAAGAGCATGTTTTCCGGCATCGGCGGCGGGCGCAAGAAGGCGCGCAAGGTCAAGATCAAGGAAGCGATGAAGCTGCTGCTGGACGAAGAGGCGGCCAAGCTGGTCAACGAAGACGAGATGAAGCAGAAGGCGATCCAGAATGTGGAGCAGAACGGCATCGTGTTCCTGGACGAGATCGACAAGATCGCCTCGCGCTCGGAGATGGGCGGGGCCGACGTGTCGCGCGCCGGCGTGCAGCGCGATTTGCTGCCGCTGGTGGAGGGCACGACGGTGAACACCAAGTACGGCATGATACGCACCGACCACATCCTGTTCATTGCGTCGGGCGCCTTCCACCTGGCCAAGCCGTCGGACCTGATACCGGAGTTGCAGGGGCGCTTCCCGATCCGGGTCGAGCTTGAATCGCTGTCGATTGCCGACTTCGAGCGCATTTTGACGGCCACCGACGCCTGCCTGACCAAGCAATACGAAGCGCTGCTGGCCACCGAGGGCGTGACGCTGGCGTTCGCGCCGGACGGCATCACGCGGCTGGCCGAGATTGCCTACCAGGTCAACGAGCGCACCGAAAACATCGGCGCGCGGCGGCTGTACACGGTGATGGAAAAGCTGCTCGAGGAGATCTCGTTCAGTGCCAGCGAAGGCGGCGCGCAGACGCTGACGATAGACGCCGGCTATGTCAATGCGCGGCTGGACGCGCTGGCGGTCAACGAAGACCTGTCGCGCTACGTGCTGTAAGGCAAGAGGGGGGGAACGATGGCAAACAAGGCATTGGCGACGCGGCAGAAAATGCAATTCCGCGTCGAACCCTCGCAAAAGCCGCGCAACCCCTACGCGGCGCTGGCCAAGAACCGCGCCGCCGGCCCGCACGCCAAGCCGGTCTCGGCCCAGCGCCAGGCCGCCAAGGCCGCCCTCAAGAAAATCGACCCCGCCAAGTCCGACGACTAGCGACCTGAGCCGCATTACGCCTTACTTCGGGGTCAGACCCCGAAGAGGGTCGAATGCGGCTCAGGCCGCTTGGTGAAAACACCGGATTCCCACCTCGCCAACTTGCGCTAATGCATGGGGCGACTTGCTGTGCCCTATGGTGGAGCGGACTGAGCCGCACTCGGGGTCTGACCCCGAAGTTGGGGGATGCGGCTCAGCTTGCTTATCGGGTTCCGCTGACGGGGGTGGGCATTTGGGGGGGCGGCTGCGGCGCCGGGGGCGCGGGGGGCGGGACCGGCTGCAGTTGCTGTTGCACCGGCGGCATCGGCAGCGGGGCGGCGGTGGCGCTGGATGAGCTGGCGCTTTCCGGCGGCGGCAGGTCGAGCCGCTTCTGGATGCCGCCTTCGGACAGCACCACGTACAGGCCCTGCACTTCCTGCACCTTGACATTGCTGGCCACTTCGGCGCCCACCGGGTAGGCCTTGGCCGCTTGGCCGTCGACCGCGATGATGGCCACGCTGCCGCGCCCGTTGGCGGCAGCCACCACGCCGCGCAGCTGGTAGTTGCTGGCGGCGGCGACGGCGATGTCGCCGCCGAACAGGTTGCGCGCGGCCGCCACCGACGCCTCCGGCGGCGCCTGCATCGGCACGGCGGCGAGCGCGCGCTGCTCGGGTTTGAACAGCAGCATGCCCCAGTAGGCGCACGAGGCGGACACGGCCACCACGGCTACAAAACTTGCTACGACAGGCAATCGATTCATATCAGTGCACCAGCTGGTTAATTTCAATAATCGGCATCAGCACCGCCAACACGATCAGCAGCACCACCACGCCCATGGCCAGGATCAGCGCCGGTTCCAGCAGCCCGGCGATGGTCAGCGTGCGCCGCTCCAGGTCCGCTTCCTGCGCACTGGCTGCGCGGTTCAGCATGGCCGGCAGCTCGCCGGTGATTTCGCCGGCCCGTATCATGTGGATCAGCATCGGCGGGAAGTGCTTCTGCGCCGACAGCGCGCGCGCCAGGCTGACGCCCTCACGCACCGCGTCGCTCGCCTCTTCCACCAGCTGCTGCATGGCGACGTTGGTCAGCGTGTCGCGGCTGGTTTCCAGCGCGCGCAGGATCGGCACGCCGGAACCGGTGGTGATGGCCAGCGTGCTGGCAAAGCGCGCCGTGTTCAGGCTGCGCTCGAATTTGCCGTACAGCGGCGCGGTCAGCAGCCAGGTGTGCCAGCGCGTCTTGAGCGCGAGGTTCTGCAGCGCGCGCCGCCACGAGAACCAGGCGCCGATCAGCAGCACCAGCACGATCAGCCCGTAGTTGCGCACGAAGTCGGACACGGCCAGCATGAGCACCGTCAGCACCGGCAGCTTTTGCTTGGTGTTGGCGAACACGGAGACGATCTGCGGCACCACGTAGGTGAGCAGGAAGATCACGATCGAAAACGCCACCACGGTGACGATCGCCGGGTAGGTGAACGCCAGCTTGACCTTCTGCACCAGCGCGTTGCGGCGCTCGATGTAGTCGGCCAGGCGGGTGAGCACGCGCGACAGCTGGCCAATCTGCTCGCCCGAGGCCACCAGTGCGCGGTAGATTTCGGCGAAGTCGCGCGGATGGCGCGACAGCACTTCGGACAGCGCGGCGCCGCCGATCACTTCGGAGCGGATCGAGGCGATCAGGTCGCGCACGTAGGGCCGCTCGGCCTGCTCCAGCAGCGCCGAGAAGGCTTGCTCGAGCGGCAGGCCGGCTTCCAGCAGGCTGGCCAGCTGGCGCGTAAACAGCGCCAGCTCGGTGGTCGACAGGCGCTCGCCGAAGCCGCGCCGCGTGGTCTTGCCGCTGGCGTCGACCTGGGCCGAGATGGCTTCCACCTTGAGCGGCGTGAGGCCTTGCGCGCGCAGGTCGGAGCGGGCCGAGCGCGGGCTGTCGGCGTTGACCACGCCCTTCCTGGTGGCGCCGCCGGTGTCGACGGCTTCGTAGCGGAATGCGGGCATCGACGTCAGTCCTTCGCCACGCGCAGCAGTTCGGCCTGCGTGGTGGTGCCGTCGCGCAGCCAGCGTTCGCCGTCTTCGCGCATGGTCTTCATGCCGCCCGCCTGCGCGGCGGCGCGCACTTCGGCTTCCGAGGCGCGGTTGTGGATCTGGGCGCGGATTTCCTCGGTGGTGCGCAGCAGCTCGTAGATGCCGACCCGGCCCTGGTAGCCGGTATGGCCGCAGTGCTCGCAGCCCACCGCGTGCCATTGCGCGCCGTCGAAGGTCTTGCAGGACGGGCACAGCTTGCGCACCAGGCGCTGCGCCAGCACGCCGAGCAGCGACGACGACAGCAGGAACGGCTCGATGCCCATGTCCAGCAGCCGCGTGACGGCGGCCGAGGCGTCGTTGGTGTGCAAGGTAGCCAGCACCAGGTGGCCGGTGAGCGAGGCCTGCACCGCGATCTGCGCCGTTTCCAGGTCGCGGATCTCGCCGATCATGATCACGTCCGGGTCCTGGCGCAAGATGGCGCGCAGGGCCTTGGCGAAGGTCATGTCGATGCGCGGGTTGACCTGGGTCTGGCCCACGCCCTGCAGGTCGTATTCGATCGGGTCTTCCACCGTCAGGATGTTGGTGGTGGTGGAGTTCACGCGCGACAGCGCGGCGTACAAAGTGGTGGTCTTGCCCGAGCCGGTGGGGCCGGTCACCAGCACGATGCCGTGCGGCTGGGCGATCAGGCCGTCGAACTGCGGCAGCATGTCCTCGCTCATGCCCAGGTGCTGCAGGTCGAGCCGGCCGGCTTCCTTGTCCAGCAGACGCAGCACGGCGCGCTCGCCATGGCCGGTGGGCAGCGTGGAGACGCGCACGTCGACCGGCTTGCCGCCCACGCGCAGCGTGATGCGGCCGTCCTGCGGCAGGCGCTTCTCGGCGATGTCGAGCTGCGCCATGATCTTGATGCGCGAGATCAGCGAGCCGTGGATGGCCTTGCGCGGCTTGACCACGTCGCGCAGCGTGCCGTCCACGCGGAAGCGCACCACCGAGGTTTGCTCGAACGGTTCGATGTGGATGTCGGAGGCGCCTTCGCGCAGCGCCTGCGTGAGCAGCGCGTTGATCATGCGGATCACCGGCGCGTCGTCGCTCGATTCGAGCAGGTCCTCGATGGCCGGCACGTCCTGCAGCAGCTTGGTCAGGTCCAGGTCGGCGTCGAACTCGTCGGCCACCTGCGAGGCGTCGCCGCCGGCGCCGGCGTAGGCCTTGGCGATGGCTTCCTCCAGGTCGGCGCGGCCCAGGGTTTTCAGGTTGATGCGGCCGAAGCGGCGCGACACTTCGGCAATCGCGGCCGGCGCGGTGGCATTGGACACGTACAGGTCCACCGAGTGCTCGGCTTCCTGGCCCGGCTGGGCCAGCACCGAATAGTCGCGCGCGAAGGCGTAGGGCAGCAGGTTGCTCATTATTGCGGCTTGCCTTCAGACGGCGCGGGCGCCTGGTTCGGATTGAGCTGGCCCGGCACCAGCGGCGGCACGGGGCGCGCCATCTGGCCGCTGCCCGGGAGCGGCGTGCCGTCCTGCAGGCCCGGCAGCATGGGCTGGCCGAGGTTCTTCAGCAGCGGCGTGTCGTTCGGCTTCACGTCCTGCTGGGTGGCGCGCATGTAGTCGTAGCGGTCGGTCGCCAGGCTGGTGCTCTGGTCCTTGTTGCGGATCACCACCGGGCGCAGGAACACCATCAGGTTGGTCTTCTTGCGGCCGCGCTTCTGGTACTTGAACAGGTTGCCCAGGACGGGGATGTCGCCCAGGCCGCGCACCTTTTCCACGTTGTCGTTGGCGTCGTCCGAGATCAGGCCGCCCAGCACCACGATCTGGCCGTCGTCGGCGATGATGTTGGTCTCGATCACGCGCGTCTTGAGCACGATGCCGCTTTCGGAGGTGACGCTGGTGTCGATGCTGGAGCTCTCGTTGTAGATGGCCAGCTTGATGGTGCCGCCTTCGGAGATCTGCGGACGCACCTTCAGGGTCAGGCCGACGTCCTTGCGGTCGATGGTCTGGAACGGGTTGGTGCTGGTGCCGGAGGTGGTGGTGAACTGGCCGGTCAGGATCGGCACGTTCTGGCCGACGCGGATGGTGGCCAGCTCGTTGTCCAGCGTGAACACGTTGGGCGTGGACAGGATGTTGGTGCCGCCGTCCGCTTCCAGCGTGTGCGCCACCGCGCCCAGGCCCAGCTTGCCGTTCGCCAGCTGCTTGAAGATACCGATGGTCATGCCGGCGCCCGGCAGCACCTTGCCGTCGCCCGCCGCCAGGCTGAGCAGGTTGTTGGCGGTGCCGCTGGCAAACGAGGTGCCGCCGCCGACGCGGTAGGTGGAGTTGTCGTTGCCGCTCAGGCCCAGCCACTGCACGCCGAACTCGGAGGCCTTGTCGGCGCTCACTTCGACGATCAGCGATTCGATGTAGACCTGGGCGCGGCGCACGTCCAGCTGGTCGATCACGGCGCGCAGGTTGCGGTACACCGATTCGGGCGCGGTGATGATCAGGGTGTTGGTGGTGGCGTCGGCCTGGATGAAGCCGCCCGCGCCGCCGGCGGCCAGCTGGTTGTTGCTGCTGCCGGCGTTCAGCAGCGGATTGGTGGAACCGGTGGTGCCGGTGCCGCCCGTCATGCCGCTGCCGGTGCTGCCGGTCATGCCGCCGCCGCCGGCCGCGCCCTGCTGGTTGTTCAGCCCGGCCGCGCCGGTGGCCTGGCCGGTGACGCTGCTGTCGCCGGACATGACCGAGCGCAGCGTCTGCGCCAGCTTGGTCGCTTCGGCGTTCTTCAGGTAGACCACGTGCACATTGCCCAGCTGCGCGGTGGGCTGGTCCAGCTTGGCGATCAGCGACTTGGCCAGGTTGGCGCGCGCCACCGACGGCGCGCGCAGCACCAGCGAATTGGTGCGCGGGTCCGCCAGCACGCTGACGCGGCCCGAATCGGCGCCGCCGCCGGCGCCCGGCTCGAGCAGCTTGGTGAGCATGCTGGCCAGGTCGCTGGCGATGGCGTAGCGTACCGGGATCACGTCCATGTCGGTGCTGGAGGGCGCATCCAGCGCGGCGATCAGCTTGCCCAGGCGCTTGAGGTTGTCCGCGTAGTCGGTGATGACCAGGGTGTTGTTGCCCGGGTTGGCGTTGATGGTGTTGTTGGGCGTGATCAGCGGGCGCAGCACCGTCACCAGGTTGGCCGACGATTCATAGTTCAGGTGGAACACCTGGGTGGCGATCTGGTCGCCCTTGAGCGCGCCGCCGGCGCCGATCTGGGTCGGCGTGGCCTGCAGCTTGGCTTCCGCTTCCGGCACCACCTTGGCGTAGCCGTCGCCGCTGACGATGGCGAAGCCCTGCAGGCGCAGCGCGGAGGTCAGCAGCGCGAACGCCTGGGTCTTGCTCATCGGGCCCTCGGACACCAGCGTCAGGGTGCCCTTCACGCGCGGGTCGATCAGGAAGGTGATGTTGGTGTAGTGGCCCACCGCCTTGATCACCGACTCGATGTCGGCGCCGACGAAGTTAAGCGCGGCATCATCGCCGGGGGCGGCCCAGGCGGGTGCTTGCGCGGTCAGCGCGGCGCAGCACAGCATGGCGGCCGCGCTCAGCTGGCGCAGCGTTGGACGTTGGGACTTGCTTGCGGACTGTTTTTTCATTATCTGTACTTATCTGAACTCTAACGCGATGATGTTCTTGCCGCCCTGGTTGGGACGGCGCTGGCCCAGCAAATTCAATAGATTGTCCAGCGACTGCTCATAACCGTCGGCCGCCTGGGCCTGCCCGGAGAATTGCAGGCGGCCGTTCTGCAGGCTGCCTTTCCCGCTCAACAGCAGCGGGCCTTTCAAGGAACTCAAATCCAGCTGCGCCTGCTGGCCGCGCCAGTCCAGCGCCAGCTGGTAGCTGCCCAGCGGCTTGAGCGGCGACAGCCGCGACGACATGTCGGCCATCTCCAGCGTGGTGCGGCCGTTCACGTCCACCTGCTGCCCGGCCAGCGCCAGTTCCAGCGTGGTCCACGACAGCCGCAGGCGGCCGCTGAGGGCCAGCGTGTTGAGCGGCGCCCCCAGGCCGGCCAGGCCGTCGGCCGGCAGCAGCAAGGCCGACGGGCTCAGTTGCCACTGCTTCCAGCCGCCCTTGAAGCTGACCGGCTGCGCCAGCGCCTGCGCGTTCGACAATTCCATGTCCACCATGCCCAGCAGCGACAGCGGCGAGAGCTGCCACGCAAAGCGCCCCGGCAGCAGCGGCGTCACCGCGCCATTGCTGCTGGCCGCGCCGCCGATGAAGGCGGAGCCGCGCCACAGCGTACCTTGCGCATCGCCCAGCGTCAAACGGCCGCCGGTGCGGCTTTCCACCGCGTCCGCCACCCAGGCGGCGGGGAAGAACGCCAGCACCGCCAGCGACACGCCCAGCAGCGCCGCCAGCAACCATAACACGGCGCGCTTCATCGCCCCCCGCCGGCGTTGTTCGCGCCTGGGCCCGACGCCTGCCGCAGCGTGATGGTCGCATCCACCACCCCGGGCGTGGGCTGGCCGGTGACGACCGCTTCCTGCACCAGCACGGCACTGTCGCGGCGCTGCGCGTCCAGCCAGGTGACCAGCGCGGCGAACGGCACGCCCTTCACTTCCAGCTTGGCGTATTCGCCGGTGAGGTTGAGCGACTGCGGCTTGAGGCCGGCCGCGTTCAGGCTGGCGTTCAGCCCCTCGCGCGACATGGGCGGCGCCTGCACCGGCGGCCGCGCCGCCAGTTCGGCGGCCGTGCGGCCCATGGCCTTCAGCTCGGCCACGTCCTGCCGCAGCTGCGGCAGCGCCTTGGCCAGCCGCTCGCGCCCTTCCAGGGCGGGCGCCACCAGCACGCTGTAGACCAGCGCCAGCCCGACCACGGCGCCGCCGATGGCGAGCATGCGGCGTTCCTGTTCGCTGCGTTCATTCCAGAAGGCGGACACGCTGTCGCGCAATTGCTGGATCTTCATCGTTGCTTCGCTCATGCTTTGCTCCCGGTGCTGCCGCCAGCGCCGCTGCGGACCTGCCATACGCCGGCCGCCGTTTCCGACAGCGCCAGCCCGCGCGCCGACAGGGCGCCCTGCAGCTGCTGCAGGGTGGCCGCGTCGGCCGCGTTGGGCTTGAGCTTGATGACCAGGCTGCGCTCGCGGTACTCCATCGAGGCGATCAGGTCGCGCTTGCCGGTGGCGGCCAGCGCTTCGCCGAAGGCGGCGGCCATGGCGGTGAATTCGTCGGCATTGACTTCGCCGCTGCCAGCCTTGGCGGCGGCGATATTCATGCGCATCTGCGCGGCCGGGTCGCGGATCACGGTTTCCTTCGGATAGGCGGCGCGGAAGATCTGCACCATGGACTCGCGCAGTTCGCGTTCCTCGCGCTTCAGGCGCAGCCACTCGATATTCATGCCGGCCAGGTTGACCAGCAGCGCCAGCAACGCCAGGCGCAGCGGCCAGCGCCAGCGCTGCCAGGCGCGCGACTGCGCGCCGGTGGCGCCCAGGCCCGCGGCCAGGTCCGGCGCCGCGCCGCCCCTGGCGCTCTTGGCGGCGGACACCCAATGCTCCCAGCGGTCCGTGTCCAGCGCGACGTGGCTGACCGCGGCCGCCAGCGGCTGGTATTGCGGCAGCAGCGCGGCCGGCGCATACACCGTCAGCGGCGCGTCGCCGGCCAGCGCGCGCAGCATCTGCAGCGCCGCCTCCGGCTGCGGTCCCACGGTCAGGCCCATGCCGTCCTGCAGGCCTTTGCGCAGCGTCAGTTCCAGGCCGGCGTCGGTTTGCGCCAGCGCCGCCGATGCGCCGCCCGGCGCCAGCGGCAGGCACAGTTGCGCCGGCAGCGCGGACACCGATTGCGCGCCTTGCGCCACCAGCGTTTTCACCAGCACTTCCAGCCAGCTGCGCTGCACCACGGCCACGGTGCGGGTACTGCCGTCCTGCGTGGCGGTGGTTGGCGCCAGCGCCAGCACGCAGTCGGCCGGATCGCCCAGCACCTGGTCTTCCACCAGCGCCGGCAGCGCGGCCTTCAGGCGCGCGTTCGACAGCGGCGGCACCGGCACGTGCAGCAGGGTGACGTCGGCGGCGGCCAGCAGCAGCACCACGCGGCGCGCGGCAGCCACCGTGTCGGCCAGGTTACCGAGCGGCGAAGCGCCCTGCTGCATCACGTTGCCGCCGTCGCCCACCAGCGCGAAATGGCAGGCAGGCGCGGCGCCGCCGTCGGCGGCCGCCCTGGCTGGATACCGGATGTATAAAGTCGTCAAAGAAGAATCTCGCTTTCGTTCATGCTGCTTAGGTATCCAATTTCGCTGTCCAACAAGCTTTCCAAACTAAATTTCCCGCATCCACAGCAACACCGGGCTTTTGGGGCCGCGGTAAATCAGCGACTGCGCGTCCAGCGCCGCCCGGTCCAGCCGGACATGGCTCAGCACCAGGAAGTAATCGCTCTTCACCTCCACCTTCACCTCGGCCGGCAGCGTCTTGCCGGTCTGGCCCGCCAGGTAGTTGCCAAAGTCGGCCGCGGTATTGAACGCCGTGCGGCGCCGGAACTGCACTATCGTCGCCGCTTCCGACACCGAGCAGTCGGCCAGCGCCGCCAGCACTTCCGCCGGCGCCGTATTCACATTCACGTTGACCCCGGGCAGCAAGACGACGACGAACTCGCGCAACTTTTCTATCATGGGCTGCGTGAAGCCCGACACCGCCAGCAAGTCTTCCACCCGGATCAGCTCGAGCGGCTCGCGGCGCGTGCCGTTGCTGCTGCCCGCCAGCCCGCCGCCGGCGCCGCCCGCGCCACCGCCTCCTCCCGCCCCGCCAGTTCCACCCGTGCCCCCCGTTCCGCCGGCCCCGCCCGCATCGGCCGCGACCGGCTGGCTTAGCGCCAATTCCTCGGCCAGCGTTTGCGCCAGGCCGGGGTTCAAGCTCAGGCGCTGCAGCAGGCGGCGGAAAATCTGGACTTGCACCGGATCGGGCGCGCCCCTCTGCACCAGGTTGGCGAGATTGTAACGTGCTTGCGCGTCGGTAACCCGGCCGGACAGGGTGGCATCGAATTTTTCGTTGGCCACGCGCTCGCGTTCGACGTAGTCGTCCAGCCGCGTTTCGGCCAGCGGGGTGGCCCAGGGGCCGTTTTCGGAAGTGACCGTGGGGTTGGAACGGGCATCCTGCTGCAGGATCAGGCGCGCCCAGTCCAGCGCGCCGCGCATGATCCACTTGGTCTGCAGGTGCAGGCGCTGGTTCTCCATCGAGCGCACCTGCACCTGCTGCTGCCAGAACAGGCTGGCCACAATGGTGACCGCCAGGGTGGTCAGCAGCAGCGCGGTGATGACGGCCACGCCGGCCTGGCGCGCGCGCGGCACGGCATGGCGCCCCATCGGATGGCGGCGCATCACTTCTCCCCCATCAGGAATACTTTCACCAGCGGGGCGGCCTGGCCGTGCAGTTGCACCGTCAGTTCCAGGCCGTCGAAGTCCTGCTCGCCGGAGCTGCCCGCTGCGGCCTCCGCGGACTGGCCGCCCTGCACGCCGCGCACCGGCTGCCAGGCGCTGTCGCGCCAGCCGCGCACGGCCATGCTGTCCACCCCGCTCTGCAGGGCCACGGCCGGCGCGTTGTCGCTGTCGCTGACGGCCGCCGCCCACAGCGCGTCGAGCTGCGCCAGGTCGCGCGTGGCACGCGATTCGCGCCGCGTGAGCACGCCGTCGCGGATGCGGTAAGTCACCACCTGCAGGCGCGACGGCTCGCCCTCGGCCAGCACGGTGCGCACGAAGAGCATGCGGTCCGCGTCCGCCGCCAGCGTTTCGCGCGCGCGCAGCTGCTTGCGCAGGGCGCGCTGCTCCATGTCGCTTTGCATCTGCGCAAACGCCAGCTGGATGCCGCGCGTCTGCTCCATCTGCTCGGTGAGGGCCTGGCGCGAGCGGACGATGCCGTCCAGGCCGCGCCAGCCCAGCACGGCAACTATCGCCAGCACGGCGATCGCCACCAGCAGCTCCACCAGGGTGAAGCCGCGCGAGCGGAACGGATTGGGCGTGGCGGCCATCATTCCTGCAGCTTCAGTTGCACCAGCTTGATGATCAGGCGCTCGGGCTGCTTCTCGTCGAACACGCTCACCTCGACCCGGCGCAGGCGCGGGTTGGGACTGGCGATCACCTCTTCCTGGCACACCAGTTTCAGGTCGCCCTGCGGGCAGTCGAAGGAAGTCTTGCCCACGGAGGGGAACTGCTTGTTCAGGCTCAGGTGCACCAGCCGGTTTTCGGCCGACCAGGTGGCCATCATGGCGGCGCGCAGGCCGTCGCTGTTTTGCGTCAGGCTGCCGACCGCGCGCAGCGAGGCGCCCAGCGCGGTGCCGACGATGACCAGCGCCACCAGCACTTCCAGCAGGGTAAAGCCGCGCGCGCGGCGGGCCGCGGCGTGCGTGCAGTTGGCGTGCATGGTGGCGGGCAAATTGGCGTGCATATCAGTCCACCGTGAAGTGGCCGATGCCGTCGGCGCGGATGACGACACTGACGTCGCCGCTGGCCATGGTCAGCGCGAAGGGTTTATCCACCGGCTCGCGGCCGAAGGTGATGCGCAGGGTGTCGCCGGGCACGGTCGAAGCCGGCTCCAGCAGCAGCGTGACGGGGCTGTTCTTGAACTGGCGTTCGCGCAGCAGGTCGTCCTGCCGGTCCTGCGTGGTGATGGGCTCCCACACGCGCTGCTCGTTGCGCACCAGGAAGCGGTAGCTTTCCGGCCCCGCCTCGAAGGCCACCAGGCGGTTGCGCACGATGGCTTCGTCGCGCGCCAGCTGCAGCAGCAGCGCCACGCGCTGCGCTTCCTGCTGCATGCCCTGGCGCCGGCTGGGCGCCGCGTTGAGCGACACCAGCCCCACCGTGATGCCGGCGATGACCAGCACCACCAGCAGCTCGATCAGCGTAAAGCCGCGCTGCGATTGGTGAAAGCGCGCGGCGGCCGCCATGACGGTAGCCTAGTTGTCCCAGGAGCCGATGTCGGCATCGTCGCCGCTGCCGCCGGGCTGGCCGTCGGCGCCCAGCGAGAACACGTCCACTTCGCCCTTCAGGCCGGGCGAGAGCAGCTGGTAGGGGTTGCCCCACGGGTCCTTGGGCATCTTTTCCAGGTAGCCGCCCGCCTTCCAGCCGTTGGCGGCCGGGCCGGTGGTGGGCTTGGTGAGCAGCGCCTGCAGGCCCTGTTCGGTGGTCGGGTAGCGCTGGTTATCCAGCTTGTACAGTTTCAGCGCCTGCATCACGGTGGCGATATCGACCTTGGCGGCGGCGACTTTCGACTCGCCGGTGCGGGCCAGCAGCTTCGGCACGACCAGCGCGGCCAGCACGCCCATGATGACCACCACCACCATGATCTCGATCAGGGTGAAACCGCGCGCGCGGCGCTTGGCAGGGAATGTAACGTTTTGCATAAACAAGGACACTTTCCAGGTGAGAGTGCGAAGTATAAGGCCTAATTGTGACGATCAGGTTGTGACGATAAGCTCTAATCGTGGCGATGGGCGGAAACGCCGATGCGCTGCAGGGCGCCTTCGTTGCCGCCGCCGGCGATGTTGCTCGACACCGGCGCCAGTTTCTTCAGCGCCGGGGCCGCCGTGACGAAAGGCCGGATGCCCAGCGCGCTGTCGACCTCATGCGGATAGACCAGGAAGCCGCGCGTGATGACGGCGGCCACCTTGCGCACGTCGCCGATATTCTTGGTCGGCTCGCCATCCACCAGCACCAGGTCGGCCAGCTTGCCCGGCGCGATGCTGCCGCGCTCGTGGCTGGTGCGCGTGTACAGCGCGCCGTTGCGGGTGGCCACCTGCAGCGCCTGCGACGGCGTCAGGCCGGCCTGCACCAGCAATTCCAGTTCGGCCTGCAGCGTGAAGCCCGCCAGCTCGTCGGTGCCGGCCACGATGGGCACGCCGGCCCGGTACAGGCGGCCCACGAAGTCCACCATGTGGGCGTAGGACTGCTGGTAGCGCTTCAGGGTGGCGTCGTCGGCGATCTTCATGGTGCCGACGCGAAAGCCGCGCTGCAGGTCCGGCGGCATGTGCGGGGCGATGGCGGCGAACGGCGTGTTCATGTCGCCGTCCTTCTGCTTGAGGAAGGCGAAGGTGGCCAGCGTGGGGTCGATCACGGTCTTCTGCCGGGCCAGGCGGGCGATGAAGTCCTTGACCTGCCTGGAATCGAACTTCAGCGCGGCGCTCTTCTCGGCCGGCAGCACGAAGCGCTCCAGGGTGCGGGTTTCGGTCTGCGGCGTGGCCAGGAAGTTCAGCATCACCTGGTTGATGTGCTGGATCTCGTCGAAGCCCATGTCCAGCGCCTCGAAGGCGCGCAGCCCGGCCGGGATGTGGCCGGACACGCGCATGCCGCGGCTGTGCGCGTACGCCACCGTGTCTTTCAGGATGGCTCGGGGGAAGGAGTTGTAGATCTTCAGCTGCGGGTAGCCGTGCTCGGCGTACCAGTCGATGGCGCTTTTCGCCTGCGGCAGCGTCTTGACCACGAAGCCCAGGTTGGCCGAGTACGGGCTTTCCCCTTCCAGGAAGCCGGACGGCACCACCTGCGGCGAGAGCAGCTTGCCGGCCGCCGTTTCGTCCATGATCTGCTGCAGCTGGGCATTGTCGTTGCCCATGTCGCGCACCGAAGTCACGCCGGCGGCGATATGCAGGCCGCCTTCCCAGCGGCCCACATGGCCGTGCATGTCGAACAGGCCGGGCAGCAGCACGCGGCCATCGGCGTCGATCTCGTTGACGGCGCCGCGCACCGGCGAGCCGGCCGGCAGCACGGCGGTGATGCGGCCGCGCAGCACGTACACGTCCGAGGCCGGTCCCAGCTTGGCTTTCTCGCTGTCGAACACGCGCGCGTTCTTCACCACGGTCAGGCCGTTCAGCGGATGCTGCAGGGTCGATGCCAGCTCGGCCAGCATCTTCTGCTCGGCGTCCTTCTGCAGCGCGGCCAGCGCCGGGCCGTTCGCTTCCCAGCCTTGCTCGATGGCGGTGAAGGCGCCCGGGATCACCACCGCGAACAGGCGCGGCCTGGTTGCGGCAGCGCCAGCGGCAGCGTTGCCCATGGTGGCCCAGTAGAACTGGGGCGACAGGCCCAGGCCCGTCTGCGCCAGCAACTGCACCTGCTGGCTCTGGCCATTCAGCGTCACCTGCGCTTCGGCCAGCTTGCGCTGGGTCAGCGTGCCCGAGGGCAACAGCGCCAGCTTGCCGCCCGGGGCGGCGGCCAGCGCGGCGATGGCGGCCGACGCCACCTCGAAGGAGTTGTTCAGCGGGACGTACATGGCCGGGCCGTTCAGCGCCTGCTCGCCGCGCTCGGTGGTGGACTGCCAGGCGGCCTTGCCATTCTGGATGGCGAACTGTTCGTTGACCACCGCGCCGTAAGTGGAGTTGCCCTGCACGGCGTAGCTGGCCATGGTGCCGTCGGCGTTGTAGCGGATCTGCTCGGTCAGCTCGGGGCCGCGGCCGTTGTTCTTGTAGATGAAGCGCACCTTGGTCAGGCCATCGTCGCCGCGCTCGACCACCTGTTCGCCGGCCTGCTTGCCGTTCTCGGTGATGAGCACATAGCGCAGGGTTTCGGCCGCGATGGCGGAGGCGGGGGCGTAAGCGGCAAATGCCGAGGCAATCGCCACGGCCATGACGGCGGAAAGTCGCTTCATCGGGGTCGGTCTCCTAGGGTTGTGCGCACACCGGGCACGCGTCGTTGCGGCCGATTTTGATACAGGTCCAGTCCATGCGCAAGCCGTCCAGCAGCAGCAGGCGGCCGGCCAGCGGCTCGCCTATGCCCATCAGCAGCTTGAGCGCTTCGGCCGCCTGCATGGCGCCGACCACGCCCACCAGCGGCGCGAACACGCCCATGGTGGAGCAGGCCACGTCCTCGAAGGGCTGGTCCTGCGGGAACAGGCAGGAGTAGCACGGCAGGTCCGCGCTGCGGCCGGCCCCGCCGCGCGGATCGAACACGCTGACCTGGCCGTCGAAGCGGATCACCGCGCCCGACACCAGCGGCACGCCGTGCGCCACGCAGGCGCGGTTGACGGCGTGGCGGGTGGCGAAGTTGTCGGTGCAGTCAAGCACCACGTCGGCCCGGCTCACCAGTTCGGCCAGGCGCGCGTCGTCCGCACGCTCGACCAGCGCCTCGATCTGTATGGCGGGATTGATGGCGGCCAGCGTGGCGCGCGCCGATTCGGCCTTGGGCAGGCCCACGCGCGCCATGTTGTGGGCGATCTGGCGCTGCAGGTTGGTCAGGTCGACCGTGTCGTTGTCGACAATGGTGAGCCGGCCCACGCCGGCCGAGGCCAGGTACATGGCGGCCGGCGAGCCGAGGCCGCCGGCGCCGATCACCAGCGCGCGCGCGTCCAGCAGCTTCTGCTGGCCTTCGATGCCGATTTCGTCAAGCAGGATGTGGCGCGAGTAGCGCAGCAGCTGGCTGTCGTCCATCGCCTTACTTCTTCAGGGGCTGGGCGGGCGCGTCCTGCTTGACGGGGGCGTCCGGCTTGGCGGGTTTGGCGGACGCTTCCACCTCCAGGTCGCGCGCCTTCTCGGTCTTGGACAGCTGCACCGGCAGGCCCTTGAAGTGGTTCAGCGCCTGCGCCAGCTGGAAGTCGTCCTTGCTGCCGAATTCCACCGGCTTGCGCGTCCTGGACAAGGCCAGCAGGCGCTGCTCTTCTTCCAGTTCGTCGTGCAAAGGCTGCGGCACGGCGGACGGCAGTTCCTTGTCGTCCTTGTTGTTCAGGTGCTTGACCAGGTCGGCCTCGCGCAGGCGCATGCTGTTCAGGCCGTCGCCTTCGGCGGTTTCGTCGACCAGCATGTCCGGCACGATGCCGCGCGCCTGGATCGAGCGGCCATGCGGCGTGTAATAGCGCGCGGTGGTCAGCTTGACGGCGGTGTCGGCGGTGAGCTGGCGCAGGGTCTGCACCGAGCCCTTGCCGAAGGTTTGCGTGCCCATGACCACGGCGCGCTTGTAGTCCTGCAGCGCGCCGGCCACGATTTCGGAGGCCGAGGCGGAACCGGAATTGACCAGCACCACCATCGGCACGCTCTTCAGCGCGGCCGGCAGCTTGGCCAGCGGATCGCTGTTGGCGCGGCCGGAATAATATTCTGGGCGGGCATAGAAAGTCTGCTTGGAGTCGGCCAGCTGGCCGTTGGTGGACACCACCACCGCGTCCTTGGGCAGGAAGGCGGCCGAGACGCCGATGGCGCCCGGCACCACGCCGCCCGGGTCGTTGCGCAGATCGAGCACCAGGCCCTTGATGCCCGGGTTCTGCGCATACAGGCTGGCCAGCTTGCGCGCCATGTCGTCCACCGTGGGCTCCTGGAACTGCGACACGCGCAGCCAGGCGTAGCCCGGTTCGATCATCTTGGCTTTCACGCTCTGCACGCGGATCTCTTCGCGCACGATGGGCACGATGATGGGCTTGTCCTCGCCCTTGCGCGACAGGGTCAGCACGATTTTCGAGTGCGGCTCGCCGCGCATTTTCTTGATCGCCTCATCCAGCGACAGGCCGCGGATGGGCGTGTTGTCGAGCCGGGTGATCAGGTCGCCGGCCTTGATGCCGGCCTTGAAGGCGGGCGAATCCTCGATCGGCGACACCACCTTGACGTAACCGTCCTCGATGCCCACCTCGATGCCGATGCCGACGAACTTGCCCAGCATGGACTCGCGCATCTCCTTGAAGGCCTTCTTGTCCAGGTAGACCGAGTGCGGATCGAGCGAGGCCACCATGCCGGAAATGGCTTCGGTGACCAGCTTTTTCTCGTCCACGTCTTCCACGTAGTCGGACTTGATCAGGCCGAACACGTCCGACAGCTGGCGCAACTCCTCCAGCGGCAGCGGCATGGCCGGCGCTTTCTGTGCCACAGCGGAAAACTGCAGGGAAGCGGCCACCCCGGCCACCATGCCCAGGCCGATCAGGCCGAAATTCTTGAACTTGTTACCCATGATTGTTCCGCTGTGTTGGACTTCAGAATTTGACCCAGCTGGCCGGATCGAATTCCTTGCCCTTGTGCCTGAGCTCAAAGTATAAACCCGATTCTTCGTTACCGCCGGTGTTTCCGGCCGCCGCGATGACGTCGCCGGCCTTCACCACTTCGCCCACGCGCCGCAGCAGCGACTGGTTGTTGGCGTACAAGCTCCAGTACTGGCCGCCGTGATCGACAATGATCAGGTTGCCGAAGCCGCGCAGCCAGCTGGCGTGCACCACGCGGCCGCTGGCCACCGTGTGCACGTCGGCCCCTTCGGCGGCGCGGATGAACATGCCCTTCCAGCTCGGGCCGTCGCCGCGCTTGCTGCCGTAGCGCGCGGCCACCTTGCCCGCCACCGGCGCACGCAGCTGGCCCTTCAGCGCGGCGAAGGCGCCGTCCGGCATGGCCGGGGCCAGCGCGATGTCGGCCTTGCGCGCCGGCGGCTCTTCCTTCACGGCCGCCACTTTGGTTTCATCGACTTCGATCGGCTCCAGCTTGCCGCCCTCGCCAGCCGGGGCCGGCGGGACGGTCTGGGCAGTCTGCGGCGGCGCCGGCGGCGTCACCGCAGCCGGCGGCAGCGGCAGCGGCGCCGGTTTCGGCTTGCCCTCGGCCTTGGCGATGCGCTCGCGCTCGGCCTGCGCGGCGCGGGCCTTGGCCAGCGCCTCGGCGCGCACCCTGGCCTGCTCGCGCGCCCTGGCCTGCGCCAGCGCCCTGGCCTCCGCGTCAGCCTTGGCCTTGGCGGCCTTGGCGGCGGCCACGCGCTCCAGGCGCGCCTTCTCGGCGGCGGCGGCCCTGGCCTGTTCTTCGATCAGCTTGCCCAGCTTGTCGACCAGGCCCGCCATGCGCTGCTCGTCCTGCGCCAGCTTGCCCGCCTCCTTGCGCTGCGCCACCAGGCGCTGCGACAGGCCGGCCAGCACGGCGGCGCGCTTGGCTTTTTCCTTGACCAGCAGCGCTTTCTGCTGCTGTTCTTCCTGCGCAATCTCTTCCAGTTCGTCGCGCGCGTTCTGCGCGTCGGCCTGGTTCGCTTCCACCGCGCGCAAGTTGGCGCGCAGCGATTCCAGCAGCCGCGCCTGCGCCTGCGACACATAGGCCATCAGTTGCAGGTCGCGGTTGATGCGGTTCGGGTTGTCCCCGGACAGCAGCAGTTTGATGCGGTCTTCATTGCCCGCCACGTATTGCTCGCGCAGCAGCTTGGCCAGCTGCTGCTTTTGCAACTCCACCGTGGCCTGCAGGCGCGCGCGTTCCGCGCCCAGCGCTTGCAGCCGGACGTTGGTCTGGGTTTGCTCCTCGGACAGCTCGCGCAGGCTGCGGTTGGCGTTCGAGATCGCCTCCTCGGACTCGGCCAGCGTGTCGGCCGCGTCCTCGCGGGCGCTCTCGGTCTTGCCGATATCGCGCTTGAGCTCGTTGAGCTTTTGCTGCAGGCCGGCGCGCTCGGCTTCGGCTTGCAGCTTCTGCTTGCTGCGCTCGGTGGGCTTGGCAGGGGCGGCGTGCGCCGCCCCGGACATCAGGAGCGGCAGCGACAATAGCAGCGCGCCCGCAGCGCGGGTGGTAGAAGACCAGGACATCAACTACTTACTTGGCCTTGCCCTGGTTGGCCACCGCAGCTTGCGCGGCAGCAATTGCGGCCGGATCGCCCAGGTAATAGTGGCGGATCGGTTTCAGCTCGGCGTCCAGCTCGTACACCAGCGGCTGGCCGTTGGGGATGTTCAGGCCGACGATGTCGCTGTCGCTGATGCCGTCGAGCATCTTGATCAGCGCACGCAGGCTGTTGCCGTGCGCCGAAATGATGATTTTCTTGCCGGCGCGGATGGCCGGGGCGATGTCCTCTTCCCAGGCCGGCATCACGCGCGCCACGGTATCCTTCAGGCATTCGGTCAGCGGGATGCTGTCCTTCGGCAGCCCGGCGTAGCGCGGGTCGTTGAAGGAAGTGCGGTCGTCGCCTTCGGCCAGCGGCGGCGGCGGCGTGTCGTAGCTGCGGCGCCATACCAGCACCTGCTCGTCGCCGTACTTGGCGGCGGTTTCGCCCTTGTCCAGGCCCTGCAGCGCACCGTAGTGGCGCTCGTTCAGGCGCCAGTCGTGCTTGATCGGCAGGTACATCATGTCCATTTCGTCCAGCGACAGCCACAGGGTGCGGATGGCGCGCTTGAGCACCGAGGTGTACGCCAGGTCGAAGGTGTAGCCTTCCTGTTTCAGCACCTGGCCGGCGGCCTTGGCCTCGGCTATGCCCTTTTCAGTCAGATCCACATCGGTCCAGCCGGTGAAGCGGTTTTCGAGGTTCCAGGTGGACTCGCCGTGACGCATGAAGACAATTTTGTACATGGGAACTATCTATAAAGTGTGAAAAAATCTGCGGGAGGCAGCGTTTCAGCCTCTGTTCAGCTTCTATTTTATAATGCGCGCATAACCTATAACCATTGGAACACCGTGAAATTCCTTATTGATCAGATTTTTCTTATTGGTATCGTCGCCCTGTCGGGTGGCGCACTGCTGTGGCCGGTACTCACCCAGCGCGGCAAAAAGGTCAGCCCGTCCGAGGCCGTGCAGTTGATAAATCGCGGCAAGACCACCATCTTGGACGTGCGCGAGGCCAAAGAATACGCCGAGGGCCACCTGCCGGACGCCAAGCATATCCCGGCCGGCGAACTGAAGCAGCGCCTCGCTGAACTGGACAAATTCAAGAACCGCACTGTCGTCGTGGTGTGCCAGAAGGGCGGCCGCGCGTTCGGCGCCGCCAAGCTGCTGGGCGGCGCCGGCTTCGACAACGTGGTCGTGCTCGATGGCGGCCAGGCCGCCTGGCAGACCGCCGGCTTGCCGCTGGCCAAATAACGGAGGATAGCACCATGACAGCCAACGTAACCCTGTACAGCACTGCGGTGTGCCCGTATTGCGTGCGCGCCGAGCGCCTGCTGGAAGCCAAGGGCGTGACCGGCATCAACAAGATCCGCGTCGACCTCGACCCCGAGCAGCGCGTGCTGATGATGCAAAAAACCGGCCGCCGCACCGTGCCGCAAATCTACATCGGCGACACCCATGTCGGCGGTTTCGACGATTTGTATGCGCTCGATCAAGCCGGCGGCCTGGACCCCTTGTTAAAAGGCTGACCGCCCTCAAATTGGTTTTGCTACAATTGCTGCGCATTTGCGCGCCCGCCCTACCGGGACGGGCCGCGCGGGTACCCTAACAGCGAGCGGTTCTGCCGCTCTTTTCCTACATAAGAAAGCGCACCATGTCTGACGAAAATCTGCAACCAGTCTTCCAAATCCAACGCGTCTACCTGAAAGACATGTCGCTGGAACAGCCGAACTCCCCAGCCATTTTCCTGGAACAGGAAGCGCCTGCGATCGAAGTCGCGCTGGACGTGGCTGCCGAGCCGCTGGCGGAAGGCATCTTCGAGTCGACCGTCACCATCACCGTGACGGCCAAGATCAAAGATAAAGTGGCTTTCCTGGTTGAAGGCAAGCAAGCCGGTATCTTCGAAGCGCGCAACATCCCTGCCGACCAGCTGGATCCGCTGCTGGGCATCGGTTGCCCGAACATCGTGTACCCTTACCTGCGCGCAAACATCGCCGACATGATCACCCGCGCCGGCTTCCCGCCAGTGCACCTGGCCGAGATCAACTTCGAAGTGTTCTACCAGCAGCGCCTGCAAGCGCTGGCCGAGCAGCAAGCTGCCGCAGCACCTGCCGAAGGTGCGGCACACTAATTGCATTCGCAATGAGGATGCAGTCCGGCGGTGCGCCTTGCGCGCCGCCCTTTCAAAGGCCGGCAGCGGCCTTTGCGTTTTTCCACTCCCGAATTCTGATCAGAGGCCCGGTATGACACTCTTCCGATGGATCGCAGGCGCAGCACTGCTGCTGGCCGCTACGGCCGGGCACGCGCTCGACTTCAAATCGGTGGGCGCGGCCCCGGCCATCCTGTACGACGCCCCCTCCACCAAAGGCGGCAAGCTGTTCGTGGCGCCGCGCGGCATGCCGCTGGAAGTGGTGCTGAGCTACGGCGAATGGGTCAAGGTGCGCGACGCCAACGGCGACCTGGCCTGGACCGAAGCGAAAAGCCTGAGCCCCAAGCGCACCCTGGTGGTGCGCGCGGCCAACACCAAGGTGCGCGCCGCCGCCGACGACAATGCCGCCACGGTGTTCCTGGCCGACAAGGGCGTGCTGCTGGAACTGGCCGAATCGGCCGGCAACGGCTGGATCAAGGTGCGCCACCGCGACGGCCTGAGCGGCTACGTAAAGAGCAGCGACATCTGGGGCATTTAAGCACACCGCCATGCATAACCATCAACCTGCCGCCGGCGCGCGCCGGATCAGCGTGCTCGGCGCCGGCGCCTGGGGCACCGCCGTGGCCATGGCGCTGGCCGCACGCCACGACGTCTTGTTGTGGGGCCGCAACAGTTCTGCCATGCAGGAAATGGCGGCCGCGCGCGACAATCTCCACTATCTGCCTGGCCATCCCTTCCCGCCCGGCTTGCGCGTCGGCGCCGATTTCGACGCCGCGCTGGCCCACGGCAGCGACCTGCTGATCGCGGCCTGCCCGGTGGCCGGCCTGCGCCCGCTGCTGGAACAGCTGAAGGGGCGCGCCCTCCCCAACCTGGTCTGGCTATGCAAAGGCTTTGAGTACGGCAGCGGCCTGCTGCCGCACCAGATCATGCGCGAGGTGCTGGGCGACAGCGTGCCCGGCGGTGCGCTGTCCGGCCCCTCGTTCGCGCAGGAAGTGGCGCGCGGCCTGCCGTGCGCGCTGACCATCGCCTCCACGTCCGCGCCGCTGCGCGACCGCGTGGTGGCGGCCATGCACGGCGGCAATATCCGGGTCTACAGCAGCGCCGACCTGGTGGGCGTGGAAGTGGGCGGCGCGGTCAAGAACGTGCTGGCCATCGCCACCGGCGTGGCCGACGGCCTGGGCCTGGGCCTGAACGCGCGCGCCGCCCTGATCACGCGCGGCCTGGCTGAAATCACCCGCCTGGGCACCGCGCTGGGCGGCCAGGTGGAAACCTTCATGGGCCTGACCGGAATGGGCGACCTCATCCTCACCTGCACCGGCGACCTGTCGCGCAATCGCCGCGTCGGCCTCGGACTGGCGCAGGGCAAGGCGCTGGACCTCATCGTCAACGAGCTCGGCCATGTGGCCGAAGGCGTGCCGTGCGCCAAGGCCGTGCGCGAACTGGCCGCCCGCCTCGGCGTGGACATGCCGATCACCAACGCGGTGGCCGGCGTGCTGTTCGACGGCGACCAGCCGCAGGCCCTGGTGGCGCAGTTGCTGGCGCGCGATCCGCGCGGCGAAAATGGCTTGCTTATATGAAACTGCTAGTATTCAAAAGTTAAATAATGTTCCGTCAATTGTCATTTTGCCGAACAAAATAAATGCGGCGCACATTTGAAACCGACGCGAATTTGCCTCAATTTTGTGCGAAACTAGTTGTCATGCAGGGCGGCAACGTCCCACTCTTCCCTTATTTTCAGAAGATCATTGGCAATGAAATATTCTCTTGAGTCCAGCGGACCATCCAGCGACAACAACCCGGCAAAACAGCGCCGCCGCTTCATCCAGCTGATGTCGGCCAGCGCCGCCACCATGGCGCTGCAGGCGTGCGGCGGCGGTGGCAGTGCCGAAGCCGGCACCAGCCTGGCCGGCCCCGCGCTGGCCGATCCGGTGTTGCCGCCAAGCACCGCTTCCGGCGGCGCCAGCGGCCCGTCTGCCCTGGTGCCGGCCGGCGCGCCGCCGATCTGGACCGTAGTGCCCACCTTGACCTTTACGCAAGGCGTGGCCAGCACCATTTCCATTTCAAAATACGTCAAGAGCGCCAGCGGCGGCCCGCTGGCCATCGCCCTAAACGGCTTGGCGCTGCCGCCCGGCGTGACCTACAACGCCAGGACCTTGTCCTTCGTCTACGACGGCATCGGCGCAGTCGGCAGTACCGACGGCCACGTGCTGACCGCCAGCGATATTTGACAGGCTGACCTTATGGCACAGTCCTCCTCGAACCCCTTCATCATCCAGGTGCAGGCGCCTGCGGCATCGTTCGCCAGCTTCACGCTGAGCTCGGCGGCTGGCGGCGCCAACCTGCCATTCACCCTGGGCCAGGCCTTCCGCCAAGGCCAGGTGCCGGCAGGCAAATTCGTCGGCAGCAGCCTGCCCGGCCTGCAGGTGACGGCCAAGAACCACTGGCCGGACGGCTCGCTCAAGTTCGCCACCCTGTCCGGACGCGCCACGCTGGCGGCTAACACGCCGCAGAGCTACACGCTGAACGCCAGCGGCACGGCCAGCACCGCCGCCGCGCTCAGCACGGCTGCGCTGCGCGCCGTCAACCTTGCCGCCGCCGTCGGCGCCGGCAGCTTCGGCATGGCCAGCTGGTCCGGCGCCGACTGGGACGCGCCTTTCATGGCCTGGGTGGCCGGCCCGGCCATGAGTTCCTGGATCTACCGTAAGCCCATCGGCAGCGACGCGCACCTAGTGGCGTGGCTGGAAGTGCGGCTGTACGCGGGCGGCGCGGTGGAAGTGCTGCCGTGGGTGGAAAACGGCTACCTGAAAGTGGCCGGCCCCACCAACAAGAGCGCCACCTACACCTTCACGCTGGGCGGCACGCAGCGCTTCAGCGCGGCCATCGACCTGCCGCACCATTGCCGCACCGTGCTGCTGCAGGGCGCCACGCACGGCCACTGGCTGGGCAGCGACCCGCAGATCACGCCCAGCCACGACAAGGCATACTTGCAAGCGTCGCGCCTGGTGCCGGCCTACCGCGGCGCGGTGCCGTCCACCGCCACGGCATTCAACGGCCTGGCGACCACGTACACGCCTTTGCAGCAAGGGAATTACGCGAACGCCATGGGCCAGACCGGCTATCACGGCGCGATCGGCCTGATTCCCGAATGGGACGCGCTCTACCTGACCAGCAGCGATGCGCGCGCCTACGCCGCCGTGCTGGTGAACGCCTACGGCGCGGGCCGCTACGGCATCCACTTCCGCGACGAGACCACGCAGCGGCCGCTGCGCTTTTCCAGCTACCCCAACCTGGTGGCGCACGGCAGCAGCTCGGTCAGCGGCGTGGGCGGTTCGAGCAAGGGCCAGACCACGGCAGCGGCCACCGGCACCGTGGCGCCGGTGTGGGACACGCCGCACCATCCGTCCATCGGCTACACCGCCTACCTGCTGACGGGGCGCTTCTACTTCATGGAGGAAGTCCAGTTCTCGGCCACCTTGGGCTACCTGAAGAATCCGGACAACCACCGCAGCTATGCGGCCGGCGTGTTCCTGTCCAATTCCGGCTCCAACACCACGCGCGGCGCGGCATGGTCGCTGCGCACGCTGGCGCAGGCGCTGTGCGTGACGCCCGACAGCGACACCGCGCTGCGCGGCGAGTTCACGGCCTCGCTGGCCGCCAACGTGGAGCATTACCACGCCACCTATGTGGCCAAGTCCAACAACAAATTCGGCTTCGTGGTGCCTTACACCAACTATACGCAGGGCTACGGCGTGCAGTCCGAAGCCACCTGGCAGCAGGACTTCTTCACCGCCGCCATCGGCTATGCGATCGACCTGCAGCCGCCGCTGGCGGCCGCCGTGCTCGGCAAGCTGAACGCGTTCTTTGCGTGGAAGGCGCAAAGCATCATCGGCCGCCTGGGCGGCACCGCCGACAGCGACTATCTGTACCGCGACGCGGCCCAGTACTACATGCCGGTGGCCCCGGTCGAGCGCGCCGACTTCGAAGGCGGCACCGGCCCGTGGTACGCCAGCTGGGGCGACCTGTATTTCGCGGCCCAGGCCATGCGCAACCCCGGCGTTGCCGGCCCCCTGCGGGGCGGCAACTTCCCAGACGCCACCGGCTACTGGGGCAACCTGCAGCCTGCCATCGCCTATGCCGTGCAGCACGGCGTGCCCGGCGCGCAAGCCGCCTACAACCGCATGATCAGCGCCAGCAACTGGAACGAACTGGCCGCCGGCTGGAACAAATCGCCCGGATGGGGCGTGCAGCCGCGCACCAGCTAACTCCGCCAAGGAAAATTATGAGCCAAGCATCATCCAATGTCTTCACCATCACCGTGGCGGCCAATCCCGTCACGCGGCCGGTACTGCCGGCCTGGGTCCCCCCGGCCGGCTTTTTCGCCGACGTGCCGATGTCCAACACGCCGATGAGCGTGACGCCGTCGATCTACAAGGCCGACAACTACCTGATGAACACGCCGTTCGTGATCTGGGGCGGCAGCGCCATCCTGCGCGACTACGGCACCTACGGCGCGCAAGTGTATTACTCGGCCGGCCACGAATCGTCGCCTGGCCTTCCGAATCTGCAGTTCACGCTGATCTGCGACTTCACCACGCTAACATGGAAAACCGCCAACGTGCCGCTGCAAAGCAACGCCTCCGGCAGCTTCACCAACGGCTACGCGGCCGACGGCACGCCCTACAACCCGCACAGCTACCTCGGTTTGCAGGAATTGCCGACCGCCTGGGGCGGCGGGCCGAAAGGCACGCTGGTGTCCTTCTTCTGGGCCGGCTCGCGCCTGCCCAACCGCCTCAAACTGATGGACGTGTCACGCCCGCAACTGGGCTACAGCCAGCTGGCCACGCGCCAGCCGCAAAACGCGGCCCCGGACGAGATCCGCTTCTCGGCCGCGGCCACGGGCGGCAATTACCCGACCACGGTGATCGACGAGCAGCGCCAAGGCTGGTGGGCAGCCGTGAACGGCAAGGTCGATTACACGCTGTTCATCAGCAAGAGCGGCGACGTCACGCAATACCCGGCGCTGGGCGGCAACCTGCAGAACGGCGTGCTGGCGCTATGCCCCAAGCTGAACCTGCTGGTGGCGGTGGACGGCGGCTACATCAACGGCGCCTATGCCAACGGCTCATTCCGCGCGCTCTACATCCGCAATCTTGCTACCGGCGCCGTCACGCGCAACACCACGCTGGGCACAGTGCCGGCGCTGCTGGGCGGTTACGACGGCGGCGGCCTGAACTTCCACCGCCCGGACACCATGGGCCTGGAGTGGGTGGACGAGCTGGGCGCGATGTACGGGCTGGACCAGTCGGTGACGCCGCCAGAGCTGGTGAAACTGACGCCGCCGGCCACCAATCCGGCCACCAATCCATGGACCTGGAGCAAGGTGGCGGTGCAGCACTGGGACAAGGACGTGGGCGGTCAAGCCCAACTGCAGGCGGCCGAGAACGGCGCTTGGTCCAAGTTCCGCTGGTCCAAGCAGCTGCAGGGCTTCGTCTTCTGCTCCCACCAGGCGCGCAAGCCGCAGATTATCAAGCTGACCTGAGCCTCAAGTTGGCCTGAACCTTAAGGCGACCTGGGCCTCAGGCCAGCCTGACGCCTGGCAGGAAGGCCATGCAGGTCAGCAGCACGGCCAACACTAGCAGGGCCAGCCGCCGCCACAGGCGGCGCCGGGGCCGGATATAGCCCTGCAGCGCCGCCTCGTGCTGCGCCAGCAGGCTGCCGATGCTGTGCCAGCCGTGCAGCGACACGCGCGACAGGCCGGCTTTGGTGCGCTGCTCGGTCAGGTCCTCGGCCCGGTCCTGCAGCGCGACGGTGTCGGGGGTGGTGGTCAGGATGATGAGCTCGTGCACCGGGTGCGGGAAACCGTCGATCTCGCGCACCGCAGCATCCAGGTTGGCGATGCTGAGCGACTTGCCGAAGCTGCGGCTGCGGCCTTTGCACTGCAGCAGCAGCACCTTGCCGTCAGGCAGCTTGGCCCAGGCGTCGGCGCCGTGCTCCCTGCGGTCCAACGGCCCCCAGCGCTCGAACTGCACGCCATGGACCGCCGACATCAGGCCACGGCCCAGGCGGTCAAAGTCCTGCCAGCTGGCAGGTTTCGGAAATTCAGCTGCCCTGCGTCCCATGCTCATCCCTCGATAACGATGTAATTTTTATCATATAAAAATGACATCTTTCTGGGGGAAAGTCAAGTATTGGCTGGGTCAGGCTGGCAGCAGCGTCGCTTATTTGGCAAAGCTCGCCAGCGGCTTGCCCTTCTGCACCAGATAGGTCGCCAGTTCTGCCGCGTTGCCGGTGCCGACGTTCTTGGCCACGTGCATGGCGCCGGCCGGGATGAAGACCGCGTCGCCTACTTTCAGCGTAACCGGCGGGCGGCCGTCGATCCGGTATTCCAGCGTGCCTTCAAGCACGAAGGCGATTTCCTCGCCCGGGTGGGCGTGCTTGGGCGACTCGCTGCCTTCTTCGAAGTCGACGCGCACCTGCAGCACTTCGCGGCCTGGCACGCTGAAGTCGCTCTTCAGGATGTCGGTGCGCTTCAGGCCCTGCATCTGCATCGGCATCTGCGCGTGTGCCGCCTGGGCCAGCAGGGCGCTGCCGGCGATCACTACTGCTGCCATCATGGTGGGTACGGTTTTCATCTGGACGTCCTTTTCTGCGTTGACCGGATCGGATATCGATTCCGTACCGCCATTAGACCGGCGGCGCGTATCGGCCATGTGTCGTGACAAGGCTGCGGAGAAGTCGCCATGTATCCGGCGCGGACTTGATACACGGGGATACAAGAAGATGTTCTGGAAATGCAAAAAGCCCAGCCATATAGGCTGGGCTTTTCCGTATCTGGTGCCGACTGCCGGTTTCGAACTGGCCACCTGATGATTACAAATCAACTGCTCTACCAAATGAGCTAAGTCGGCGTTGCGCGAAGATTATACGCTATTTGATACGCGTGAGGGTGGGGCGTCCGCCGCCTTTTTTGGGCGGCTCGCCGCCGCCGTCCGGGCCATCCGGACCGCCCTGCTCGTCCTCGCCGTCGCTGCCGGCCGGGCGCGCTTGCGGCGCCGGGGTCGGCACCGGGGCCAGGGTGGGCGTGCTGGACACCGGCGCCAGCGGAGCCGGGGCCGGCGCCGAGGCGACCGGCGCGTCGTCGTAGCCGCCCAGTTGCGGCTCGAACGCCATGCCCTGCCCGTTTTCGTTGGCGTAGATGGCCATCACGTTGTTGACCGGCACGTAGATCTCGCGCGACACGCCGCCAAAGCGGGCGTGGAAGCGGATGCTGTCATTGTCCATCTTCAGCCCGGAAGTGGCGCCGAAGCTGATGTTGAGCACGATCTCGCCCTTCTTGACGTATTCCATCGGCACCGTGGTGGCGGCGTCGACTTTCACGGCCAGGTAGGGCGTGTAGCCGCTGTCGGTGCACCATTCGTAAATGGCGCGCAGCATGTAGGGCTTGGTGGAAATCTCGGACATGATCAGCGGCGCATGACCTTCTCGGACGGCGTCAGCGCTTCGATGTAGGCCGGACGCGAGAAGATGCGCTCGGCGTATTTCATCAGCGGCGCGGCGGTCTTCGACAGCTCGATGCCGTAATGGTCCAGGCGCCACAGCAGCGGGGCCACGGCCACGTCCAGCATGGAGAACTCGTCGCCCAGCATGTACTTGTTCTTCAGGAACAGCGGCGCCAGCGTGGTCAGGCGGTCGCGGATTTCCGCGCGCGCCTTGTCGTGGCTCTTGTCGTTGGCCTTGGCGCGCTCGCTTTCCAGCGTGTGCACGTGCACGAACAGTTCTTTTTCGAAGTTGAACAGCATCAGGCGCGCACGGGCGCGCATCAGCGGGTCGGCCGGCATCAGCTGCGGGTGCGGGAAGCGCTCGTCGATGTACTCGTTGATGATGTTCGATTCGTACAGGATCAGTTCGCGCTCGACCAGGATGGGCACCTGGCCGTACGGGTTCATGGTGGAAATGTCTTCCGGCTTGTTGAACAGGTCGACGTCGCGCACTTCAAAGTCCATGCCTTTTTCAAACAGGACCAGGCGGCAGCGTTGCGAGAATGGGCAGGTTGTACCCGAATAGAGAACCATCATTTTTGTAGTTCCTTAGAAACAAAATGGGATGCAGCCGCGAACGGCTCACCCCAGAACGCGCCCGCCACGCGGGCGACGCACAAAACAACATGGCCGGCCTAGGCCGGCATGCTCACTTATTTGACCTCTTTCCAGTACGATGCGTTCAGACGCCAGGCCAGCAGCGCGAAGCAGGTCAGGAACAGCAGCACCCACACGCCAAGGCGCTTGCGGGTCTGCGCGGCAGGTTCGGCCATCCACTCCATGTAGCCGACCAGGTCCGCCACATTGGTGTCGAACTCCAGCTTGCTCATGGTGCCCGGCTTGACCTGCTCGAAGCCGACGAATTTATGCACGCTCTTGCTTGGATCGTGCGGATCTTTCTCTTCGGCAAACTTGGCCACTTGCACGCCTTGCAGTTCATGCAACACGTGCGGCATGGCCACGTTCGCCACCATCAGGTTGTTCCAGCCGTTCGGGCGGGTGTCATCCTTGTAGAAGGTGCGCAGATAGGTGTACAGATAGTCGCCGCCGGTGCCGCCGGGGCCCGACTTGGCGCGCGAAATCACCGACAAGTCCGGCGGCACCACGCCGAACCAGGCTTTGGCGTCCTTGGCCGGCATGGCCGTGGTCATCATTTCGCCCACTTTTTCGCCGGTAAACAACAGGTTGTTCTTGATCTGCTCTTCCGTCAGGCCCAGGTCCTTGAGGCGGTTAAAACGCATCGAAGACGCATTATGGCAGTTCAGGCAGTAGTTCACAAACAACTTGGCGCCATTTTGCAGCGCGGCCATGTTGGTGGAGCGGTCCGGCGCCTTGTCCAGCGGGTGGCTGCTTTCGCTTGCCAGGGCCAGGCCTGGCAGCAGCGCCAGGATCGCAAGCAGTTTCTTTGCAAAATTCATATTCTTGTCCTTTTGAGCTGTGGTCGGCGGATCAGTGCGGATGGAAAGTCACGCGGGATGGCACAGGTTTGAACTGGCCCATCGCGCTCCACCACGGCATCAGCAGGAAGAAGAAGAAGTAATACAGCGTGCACACTTGCGACACGATGGTGCCGATGGTGCTTGGCGCCTGGGTGCCCAGGTAACCCAGCGTCAGGAACGACAGGCCGAACACGGCGTACACATATTTGTGCCAGTCCGGGCGGTAGCGGATCGACTTCACCGGCGAATGGTCCAGCCACGGCAGGAAGGCCAGGATCACGACGGAACCGCCGAAGAACACCACGCCCCAGAATTTCGCGTCCAGCACCGACGGCAGCATGCCGACGATGGCCACCAGCGCCACCACGGCGATGGCCGCCTTGGTGGTGAAGGCCAGGCGCGATTTCAGCCACAGGAAGGCCACGTAGGCAGCCACGGCCACCATCAGTACCCACATGAAGTCGGCGGTGGTGGCGCGCAGCACCGAGTAGAACGGCGTGAAGTACCAGGTTGGCGCGATGTGCAGCGGGGTCTTCAGCGAATCGCCCGGCAGGAAGTTGTTGTATTCCAGGAAGTAGCCGCCCATTTCAGGCGCGAAGAACACCACGGTGCTGAAGATCAGCAGGAACACCGACACGCCGAACAGGTCGTGCACGGTGTAGTACGGGTGCGACGGGATCGAGTCGACCGGATGGCCGTCCGGGCCCAGGTTCTCTTTGACTTCGATGCCGTCCGGATTGGACGAGCCGACTTCGTGCAGTGCGATCAGGTGGGCGGCAACCAGGCCCAGCAGCACCAGCGGGATGGCGATCACGTGGAAGGCGAAGAAGCGGTTCAGGGTGGCGTCGGACACCACGTAGTCGCCGCGGATCCACAGCGACAGGTCGGGGCCGATCAGCGGGATGGCGCCGAACAGGTTGACGATCACCTGGGCGCCCCAGTACGACATCTGGCCCCATGGCAGCAGGTAGCCGAAGAACGCTTCGGCCATCAGGCACAGGAAGATGGCGAAGCCGAACAGCCAGATCAGTTCACGTGGCTTGCGGTAGGAACCGTACAGCAGGCCGCGCGTCATGTGCAGGTAGACGATGATGAAGAAGGCCGAGGCGCCGGTCGAGTGCATATAGCGCACCAGCCAGCCCCACGGCACTTCGCGCATGATGTATTCCACCGAGCCGAAGGCCAGGTTGGCGTCCGGCTTGTAGTGCATGGTCAGGAAGATGCCGGTGACGATCTGCAGCACCAGCACCAGCATGGCCAGCGAGCCGAAGATGTACCAGAAATTGAAGTTTTTCGGGGCGTAGTACTTGCCCCACTGGTCGTTCCACAGCTTGGTCAGCGGGAAGCGGTCGTCGACCCAGCCCAGCGCTTTTTGCGCCACCGGGGCATTGGCGGGGAGTTTCGTCTCTTTAAAAGCAGCCATGTTTATGCCTCGCCTTTCTCGTCTTTGCCGATCACCAGCTTGGTGTCGCCCAGATACATATGACGCGGAACCTGCAGGTTGTCCGGCGCAGGCTTGTTCTTGTAGACGCGGCCGGCCATGTCAAAGGTGGAGCCGTGGCATGGGCACAGGAAGCCGCCTTCCCAGTCGTCCGGCAGCGACGGCTGCGGTCCCGGGGTGAATTTCGACGATGGCGAGCAGCCGAGGTGGGTGCAGATGCCCACCGCGACCAGGATTTCAGGTTTGATGGAGCGGTTCTGGTTGCGGCAGTATTCCGGGGTGTACTCGTCCGGGTTGCGCTTGGAGTCGGCGTCGGCCACCTTGCCTTCGGTCTTTTTCAGCGAGGCAACCATTTCCGGCGTGCGCTTGAGGATCCAGACCGGCTTGCCGCGCCATTCGACAGTGCGCATTTCGCCCGGCTGCAGCGTGGAGATATCGACTTCGACAGGTGCGCCGGCCGCTTTCGCTCGCTCGGACGGCTGGAAGGTGCTTACCAGGACACCGGCGGTGGACAGTCCAACTACGCCACCTGCCGCGCATGTTGCGGCGATCAAGCCACGACGGCCAGAATCGACCTGCTTATCGTTACTCATACCAAACCCCAATCATCAAATTGCGAAATAGTTATTATGCGTTAACCAAGCTTCCAGCAACCTTAGATTATAGGTGAAGCCAAAACCGTTTTAAAGCGAAACGTTGCATTTGTCTAAATTCTGCCCCATCCCGATCGTCGCAGACTATCGCCCAGTTGCTAAAAAACACGCTATGATCGGCTATACAACATAGCAAGGAGGTCACAATGGGCATGATGCAAGAGTTCAAAGAATTTGCCATGAAGGGCAACGTGGTCGACCTGGCGGTCGGCGTGATCGTCGGCGCGGCCTTCAGCAAGATCGTCGATTCGCTGGTGCAGGACATCATCATGCCGCCGATCGGCAGGCTGATCGGCGGCCTGGATTTCGCCAACTATTACCTGCCACTGAACGGCCAGGCCGCCAATCTGAGCCTGGTGGAAGCGAAGAAGCTGGGCGCGGTACTGGCGTACGGCAACTTCCTGACCATCCTGTTAAACTTCATCATCCTCGCGTTCATCATCTTCCAGATGGTGCGCATGCTGCAGAAGGCCCGCAAAGCCGAGCCTGCTCCGACGGAGACGCCGGCGCCGACCGCCGAGGACATCCTGCTGCTGCGTGAAATCCGCGACGCACTGAAAAAATAAGCCTGGCGGCACGCGCAGCGCCCGGCGGCAAAGTTAGGACGCCAAGCTGGGCGCCCGGTTAGGACGGCATCATGCGACGACTATGGTTATTGTTTGCACAAGCGGTGACCGTGGTCCTGGCGCTGTACTTCGTCTACAGCGCCATGCGGCCGGACTGGCAAGGCTTGCCGGGCGTGCCCGGGCTGGGCGCCGCGCCGTCCACGCCGGCGGGCGCGGCCCGCAGCGCCCTGCTGGGCGGCCATGCGTCCCCCTCGCCGGGCTCGTACCGGGCGGCGGCGGCGCAAGCCATGCCGGCCGTGGTCAACGTGCTCACCACCAAGGCGCCGCGCCGCAAGCATCCGCTCACGCGCGATCCCTTCTTCAAGAAATTCTTCGGCGACCGCGACCGTGACGGCGACGAGGACGACCAGTCCAGCCTCGGCTCGGGCGTGATCGTCAGCCCGCAAGGCTACATCCTGACCAACAACCACGTGGTCGACGCCGCCGACGAGATCCAGGTGGTGCTGGCCGACGGCCGCAAGGCCGCCGCCAGGGTGGTGGGCACCGACCCCGAAACCGACCTGGCCGTGATCAAGGTGGACCTGGACAAGCTGCCGGTGATCGTGCTGGGCCACGCCGAGCAGGCCAAGGTGGGCGACGTGGTATTGGCCATCGGCAACCCCTTCGGCGTGGGACAGACCGTCACCATGGGCATCATTTCCGCGCTGGGCCGCAATAATTTACATATCAACAACTTCGAAAACTTTATCCAGACCGACGCCGCCATCAACTTCGGCAACTCGGGCGGCGCGCTGATCGACACCAGTGGCAACCTGCTGGGCATCAACTCGGCCATCTACTCGCAGACCGGCGGCTCGGTGGGCATCGGCTTCGCCATTCCCGTGTCCACCGCCAAGACCGTGATGGAATCGATCATCAGCTCGGGCCACGTGGTGCGCGGCTGGATCGGCGTGGAATCGCAGGAAATCACGCCCGAGCTGGCCGAGAGCTTCGGCCTCAAGGTGCAAAGCGGCGCCATCATCGCCGGCGTGGTGCGCAACGGCCCGGCCGACAAGGGCGGCATGAAGCCGGGCGACATCCTGCTGCAGGTCGAGGGCAAGGCGGTCAACGACACCAACGACATGCTCAATCTGATCGCCCAACTGCCGCCGGGGGAAAAAGCTACAATGCGGGTGCTGCGCAAGAGCCGCGAGACGGACCTTGCCATTACCGTGGGCAAGCGCCCGATTTCACGATAAAACACCCGCCCCCGATCCGACATGCACCTGCGCGACCTGAAGAACTACCTCACCGAACTGGCCGACAACAACAACCGCCCCTGGTTCATCATGAACAAGCCGCGCTACGACATCCTGCGCGAAGAATTCCTGGAACTGGTCACGCAAGTGATCGCCGAGCTGGGCAAATTCGACCCGGCGGTGAAGTTCTGCAATCCGAAGAAGGCCATGTTCCGCATCAACCGCGACGTGCGCTTCGCCCACGACAAGAGCCCGTACAAGACGCGCTTCTCGGCCGCCATCGCGCCCAACGACATGCGCCGCCCGTCCAAGGCCGGCGGCCCCACCTACTATTTCCAGCTGGACGGCGAAGGCCGGCTGCTGTTCGGCGCCGGCGAGTACATGCCGCCGCCGGAGCGCACCAGGGCGCTGCGCAAGCACATGGTGGAAGACGCGGCCGGCTTTTCCAAGGCCCTGAAGAACAAGGCACTGAAGGCGCGCTACGGCACCATCCAGGACGAGGGCAAGCTGCAGCGCCCGCCCAAGGGCTTCGATGCGGACCATGAACACATCGAGTTCATCAAGCTGAAGAGCTTCTTCGTGTGGACCGAGATGAAGCTGGACCTGAACAAGCCGGACCTGCTGCTGCCACTGATCGCCAACGGCCTGAAGGACGCCTACCCGCTGGTGACCTGGATGCGCTCGGCCAAGGTGGAAGAAGTAGCGGAAGACTAAGCCGTCTCCCCCGCCAGCCACTGCTCGATAAACTCGACGCACACCCGCACCTTGGCCGAGGTGGACAGCCGCGACGTGTAGACCGCCCACACGTCGGCCGGCTGGGCATAGGCCGGCAGCACCCGCTGCAGCGCGCCGCGCGCCAGCGCAGGCCCCACATCCCAGATCGAACGCAAGATGATGCCGTGGCCGTCCAGCGCCCACTGGTGGACGATTTCGCCATTGCTGGCCGATAGCGGCCCGGCCACCTTCACCGACTCCATGCCGGCCGGCCCGGTCAGCAGCCAGCGGCCCGCGCTATGGTCGTGCCCCTGGTCGCGCTCGCGGACCACGATGCAGCGGTGCTGCGCCAGCTCGGCCAGGGTGGCCGGCGCGCCATGCCGGGCCAGGTAGGACGGCGCCGCGCACAGCACCCGCTGGTTGGCGGCGATGCGGCGCGACATCAGGTGCGGCTCGTGCGCCTCGCCCACCCGGATGTCCAGGTGGAAGCCTTCGCCTATCAGGTCGACCGGGCGGTCCAGCAGCTCCAGCTGGATTTCCATCGCCGGATAGCGCAGCGCCAGCGCCGAGATGGCCGGCGCCACCCGGTTGCGGCCGAAGCCGGAACTGGTGCAGAGGCGCAGCAGGCCGCTGGGCGCGCGCTGCCCGGTCGACACCGCGTCCCGCATCTGGTCCACGTCCTCCAGTATCCGCTGCGCCCACTGGTGCACCAGGGCGCCCTGCTCCGTCACCGTCACGCTGCGCGTGGTCCGGTGCAACAGCTTCACCTGCAGCGACTGCTCCAGCAGCGCGATGCGCTTGCTGACATAGGCATTGGACACGCCCAGCGCGCGCGCGGCGGCGGCAAAACCGCGTTCGCGCACCAGGGTGCAGAACAGCCGCAGGTCGGCCAGCAAAGGTTGATCATTCACGATATGTGCATGCCGCAATTACGAATCAGCCGATTATAGCGCTGGCGATTAACGCTATGCTAAAAGCTCATTCACAGGAGGACGCATGAAAACGCATCGCATCGCAGTCATCGCCGGCGACGGCATCGGCCAGGAAGTCATGCCGGAGGGCCTGCGCGCCGTCCAGGCGGCAGCGCGCAAACACGCGCTGGCGCTGGAATTCACCCGCTTCGACTGGGCCGACTGCAACTACTACGCCAGCCACGGCAAGATGATGCCGGACGACTGGTTCGCGCAGCTGAAGGATTACGACGCGATCTACTTCGGCGCCGTCGGCTGGCCGGACACGGTGCCCGACCACGTATCGCTGTGGGGCTCGCTGATCAAGTTCCGGCGCGCATTCGACCAGTATGTGAACCTGCGCCCGGTGCGCCTGATGCCCGGCGTGCCCTGCCCGCTGGCCAACAAGCAGCCGGGCGATATCGACTTCTTCGTGGTGCGCGAGAACACCGAGGGCGAGTACTCGTCGGTGGGCGGGCGCATCTTTGAAGGCACGGAGCGCGAAACGGTGCTGCAGGAAGCCGTGTTTACGCGCAAGGGCGTGGACCGCATCCTGAAGTACGCCTTCGAGCTGGCGCACAGCCGCCCCAAGCAGCACCTGACCTCGGCCACCAAGTCGAACGGCATCGCCATCAGCATGCCGTACTGGGACGAGCGCGTGAAGCGGATGGCGGACGGCTACCCGGACGTGCGCTGGGACCAGTACCACGTCGACATCCTGGCGGCCCGCTTCGTGCTCAGCCCGGAGCGATTCGACGTGGTGGTGGCGTCCAACCTGTTCGGCGACATCCTGTCCGACCTGGGCCCGGCCTGCACCGGCACCATCGGCATCGCGCCCTCCGCCAACCTGAACCCGGAGCGCGTATTCCCCTCGCTGTTCGAACCGGTGCACGGCTCGGCGCCCGACATCGCGGGCAAGAACATTGCCAACCCGGTGGCCATGATCTGGTCCGGCGCGCTGATGCTGGAGTTCCTCGGCCAGGGCCTGGCGGATGCTGCGCAGCAGGCCGCCTTCAAGAGCGCGCACGACGACATCATGCGCGCCATAGAAACCGTGCTGGTGCAGGGCCCGCGCACGCCCGACATGGGTGGCAGCGCCAGCACCACCGGCATGGGAGAGGCGATCGCCGCGCTGATCTGATGTCGGGCCGCGCCGGGCGCGCTCAGGCTCTCCTATTTGCAGTTCATGTCGCCGAATTCGCAGTTCGTCGCACTCCGGTGGAGTGGTGCGTTGGGTTTATCTATAGTTCACTCAACGCAAACGCAAACACCAACGCAGCACGAACCGAACTCACAAGGAGAAACATCATGAACATCGCTAAAAACATGGAAGCCATCTTCATCGCCGCCGTTGTCCTGGCCGGCGCCGCCAGCATCGCCACTGCCGCCGTGCCGGCAGCACCGGCCACCGTCGCCAAGGCCGTCAAGGCTGCCCCCGCCGCGACCGCCATGCCGGTGGTGACGATTACCGCAAAACGGCTGAGCGCAGCTGAAAAAGCCGCGCTCGCCAACTAAGCGCAGCACATGCCGCACACCACTCGCCCGGAGCACGCAATGAACAACTTTATCAGCGCAACGATGATGGCCGTCACCCTGTACGCGACGCACGGCGCCGTGATCGCCCAGGAACTGGCCAGCGAAAGCCGCAGCATCGATGCGCGTGCCGTGAAAGTGGTGCTGGATGGCGTCATCAGCCTGAATATCAAGCAGGGCCCGACCGCCTCGCTGGTGGTCAGCGGCGACAAGCGCTACCTGCCCAAAGTGACCGTGGTGCAAACCGGCGACACGCTGCGCATCGGCACCGAGCTGCGCGGCGTGCAAATGCACAGCAATAACCTGCACGCGGAACTGACCCTGCCCAATCTGCGCGAACTGGTGTCGGCCGGCGTGGGGTCGACCGAAGTGAGCGGCTTCTCCGGCGACGAAATGCGCCTGGCACTGGAAGGCGCGGGCGCGGTCAGCCTGACCTCGCGCTACCGCACCTTGAACGCCAAGCTGACCGGCGTAGGCAGCATGCATGTGAACGCCGGCGAGGCCGACTCGGTGGGCCTGGACCTGCGCGGCGCCGGGCAGATGGTGGTCAGCGGCCAAAGCAAAAACCTGAACGTGAAACTGGGCGGCATCGGCAGCCTGGACGCGCAGCAGCTGCGCGCCGACAGCGTGGACGTCGACCTCAGCGGCCTGGGCGGCGCCACCGTCTACGCCAGGACCAGCGCCAAGCTGCGCCTGAGCGGACTCGGTTCGGCCACCGTGTACGGCAAGCCCGCCAACCGCAGCGCCAGCGCGCGCGGCCTGGGCAGCGTGGCCTGGAACTGAGCGCGGATCTCTAGCGCGCCCCCACGGCCGGCAGCAGCACCCTGGACATTTGCAGCATGGCCGGTCCTAGCAGCACCATCATCAGCGTCGGGAAGATGCAGAAGATCAGCGGGAACAGCAGCTTGAGCGCGATCTTGGCCGCCGCTTCCTCGGCCATCATGCTGCGCTTGCTGCGCAGGTTCTCCGCATGCACCCTCAGCGACTCGCCCATGCTGGTGCCGAAACGCTCCGACTGGATCAGCATCGCCACCAGGGTGTCGACGTCCTCCACGCCGCTGCGCAGCGCCAGGTTGCGCAAGGCCTTCTCCTTGCTGAAGCCGGCCCGCATCTCCATCAGCACCAGCTGCAGCTCCTGCGCCAGCACCACGCTCTTCAGATGCACTTCGCCGGCCACCTTGGCCAGCGCGCGCTCCAGGCTCAGGCCCGCCTCCACGCACACGGTGAGCAGGTCCAGCGCGTCCGGCAGATGCTCGAAGATGTCGCGCTGGCGGCGCGCCGCCGTGCGCGCCAGCAGCGCGTTGGGCAGGTAGTAGCCCACCGCCGCAGCGCCGAGCAGGAAGTACAGCCAGCCCCCGCCCACGGCGCCGCGCTTCAGGCCGGCGGCCAGCGCCGCCAGCAGCGCCGGCAGCAGCAGCGCCAGCACGCTCTTGCCGGCGAAATAGAACGTGGGCGCGGACGCGTGGCGCCAGCCCGCCGTCATGAAGCGCGTACGCAGCGGCGAACGTTCCCAGCCTTCCTCCGGCAGCGACAGCCGCACGAATGGCTGCGCCACCTTGGCCGCCCGCTCCACCCAGCCGGACGGCGGCTCGGCCGCGCCCTCGGGCAGCGCATGCGCGGCCAGGCGCTGGCGCAGCGCGCCTGGCGCGAACAGCAGCATGGCCGCCAGCGCCACCAGCGCCACCACCACGAACACCACCAGCAGGAACAACAGGTGGCCGGACTCCAACTGCAGGGCGCTCATAGGCGGATCCGTATCAGCTGGCGCATCCACAGCAGCCCGCCCAGCATGGCGGCCGCGCCGTACCACAGCAAGGTCACGCCGGCCGGATCGGTCCACAGCAGGCTGATGTACTTGTAGCTGGTGAGCGACATCAGCGCCATGGCCGCCAGCGGCAGCAGGCCCAGTATCCAGGCCGACATGCGGCCCTCGGCCGACAGCACGCGGATCTGCGCCAGCAGGCGCAGGCGGGCGCGCACCATGCGCGAGATATTGCCCAGCAATTCGGCCAGGTTGCCGCCCGATTCGCGCTGGATCAGCACCGCGATCACCAGGTAGCGCAAATCCGTCAGCGGAATGCGCGCGCCCAGGTTGTGCAAGGCCTCGTTCATCGGCACGCCATAGTTGATCTCCTCATAGGCGATGCGGAATTCTCTGCCGATGGGCTCGGGCATTTCATTGCCCACCATGTGCAGCACGTTGGCGAAGGAATGGCCGGCGCGCAGCGCGCGGCTGAGGAAATCGGCCACCTCCGGCAGTTGTTCCTGCAGCTTGGCCAGGCGCGCGCTGCGGGCCCGGTACAGCAGCAGCGCCGGCGCCAGCACGGCCGCCGCCAGGGACAGCAAGTGCGCCGGGCGCGGCAAGCCGGCCAGCGGCGGCAGCGCGGCGGCCGCCATCAGCAGCGCTGCCTGCACGCCCAGCAGGCGCGCCACGCTCAAGCCCAGGCCGGACTGCAGCAGCAGCCGGTCCAGCCGCGCCGCCAGCGGCAACAGCGGCGCGCGCCGCAGCAGCTGCTCCAGCCACGGCGCGCCGCTGTAGCGGCGCTGCTTGAGGATGGTGACGCGCGGCGCCATGCCGCCGTCGTCGCCGCGCGCGGCCATCAGTTCCAGCCGCCGGGCAATGCGCCGCGCGCCGCCGCCGTGGGTGCCGGACCACCACAGCCAGGCGCCCTCGATCAACAGGATCACGGCAGCGAACAGCAGCACCGCGAAGCACGTGAAGACCAGATCCATAAGCTTCTCCCGTAGCTGTCCCTATTCGTAGATCTTGTCCGGATCGAACGCGCTGTCCGGCACGGCGGCGCCGAACAGGCGCAGGCGCTCGGCGAAGCGCGGCCGCACGCCGGTGGCGCGGAACTGGCCCTGCACCCGGCCCTCGGCGTCCACCCCGGTCTGCTCGTAGCGGAAGATCTCGTGCATGGCGATCATGTCGCCTTCCATGCCGGTGATCTCCTGCAGGCTGACCAGCTTGCGCGCGCCGTCCGTCAGGCGCGACACTTGCATCACCACCGTGATGGCCGAGCAGATCTGCTGGCGCGTGGCGCGAGGCGTCAGCGTCAGTCCGGCCATGCCCACCATGTTCTCCAGCCGCGACAGGGCGTCGCGCGGGGTGTTCGAGTGGATGGTGGCCAGCGAACCCTCGTGGCCGGTGTTCATGGCCTGCAGCATGTCGACCGCCTCGGCCCCGCGCACCTCGCCCAGGATGATGCGGTCGGGACGCATGCGCAGCGCGTTGCGCACCAGCGCGCGCTGCGTCACCTCGCCCTTGCCTTCGATATTCGGCGGGCGCGTTTCCAGGCGCACCACGTGCGGCTGGCGCAGTTGCAGCTCGGCCGCGTCCTCGATGGTGACCACGCGCTCGCTGCCGGGAATGAAGCCGGACAGCACATTGAGCAAGGTGGTCTTGCCGCTGCCGGTGCCGCCCGAAATCAGGATGTTGATCTTGGCGTGGCCCAGCGCCTCCAGCACCTGCACCATGGGCGGCGTGACGCTCTTGTAGGCCAGCAGGTTGGCCACCGTCAGCGGCTGCACCGCGAAACGGCGAATCGACAGCATGGGGCCGTCGATCGCCAGCGGCGGGATGATGGCGTTCACGCGCGAGCCGTCCGGCAGGCGCGCATCCACCATCGGGCTGGACTCGTCGATGCGGCGGCCCACGCGCGAGACGATCTTCTCGATGATCTTCATCAGGTGCGCGTTGTCGTGGAAGGTGATGCCGCTCAGCTCCAGCCGCCCGGCGCGCTCCACATAGACCTTGCACCAGGTGTTGACCAGGATGTCGGACACGCCGGCGTCGGCCAGCAGCGGCTCGAGCGGGCCGAAGCCCAGCATCTCGTGCTGGATGTCGAGCACCAGGCGGTGCCGCTCCTGCTGGTTCAGCACGATGCGCTCGTCCTCGATCACGCGCTGCACCAGCAGCGCCAGCTCGTGCTTGAACTGCTCCGGCGTGAGACGCTTCAGGCGCTCCAGGTCGATGCGGTCCAGGATGGTCTGGTGCATGGTCTTGCGCAGCTCCTGGTAGGACGCGTCCGGCAGGCTGCCCATCAGCCCCGGCTGCAAGCCCATCACGTTGACGGCCCCCCTGGTTTCATCGCCACTGGCAAGGCGTTCCCGCAAACTCATGTCGCTCTCCTCGGATGGACCTTCACAATTCCGCATCGCTGCGGCCAAACAGGCGGTCGAACAGGCCCTTGCTTTCCGGGACCCGGCGCGCCGTCACCATTTCCACCAGCTCGGCCAGGCTGCGCGCCACCGGGCTGCTGCGCGACAGCTGCAGCAGCGGCACGCCCTGGTTCACCGAATCGGTGGCCGACAGGTAGTCGTTCGGCACCGTGTGCATCACCTCCGCGCCCAGCGCCTGCTCCAGGTCGGCCAGGCGCAGCTTGCCGCCACGCTCGTAGCGGTTGACGATCAGGCGGATGCGTTCGCCCGGGTAGCCGAGCGAGCGGAAAATGTCGAGCAGGCGGCGGCCGTCGCGGATGTCGGGCAGCGCCAGCTGCAGCACCGGGTAGATCGCGTCGGCGCCGTCCAGCGCGCGCAGCGAGATGGCGTCGATCTGGCGCCCCACGTCCAGCACGATGTAGTCGTAGTGCTGGCGCGCCACGCGCAGGATGGCGTCCATGTGGTCGGGCTTCATGTCCGACACCTGGTGCGGATCGTCGGCCGCCGCCAGCACGCCGAAGTTGGGCGTCACGTGCACCAGGCAGGAATCGAGGAAGGCGCCGTCCATGCGGCCGATCTGGGCGCAGATGTCGGACAGCGTCATGGCCGGCTTCTGGTCCGACACGTACAGCGTGGCGTCGCCGAACTGGCCGTGCAGGTCGATCAGCAGCACTTTGCGCTCGGCCAGCACCGCCAGCGCATAGCCGAAATTGGTGGCCAGGAAAGTGGCCCCGCTGCCGCCCTTGCAGGAAATGAAGGCCAGCGCCTTGCCGTCGCGCATATGGGTGACGCCGGTCTCGATTTCGATGCGGTCCATGGCCTCGTGGAAGGCGCGGTGCACCAGCGGCAGCGGCAGCACCTCGCGCATGCCGGCGCGCATGGCGCGGATCAGCAGGTCCTGCTGCGGCTCGCGCGTGAGCATCATGTAGGAGGCGCGCGGATAGTGCTTGCCGAGGCGTTCGACCAGCTCGGCCTCCCCCGGCGCCATGTCGCTGGCGTCAAAGATCACCAGTTCGGGCGGCTCGGCCAGCACCCGCTCGACCGCGTCGCGCAATCCCTGGCGCGTGGCCACCAGCTGCACCGCCGGCATGCGCGCCGATCCCTGCGCCGCCACCTCGGCGTGCAGCAGGCTGTCCCGGCTTATCATCAAGGCTTTCATGGGTCTTCCCTCTCAAAGAGCGCGCCGTGTCAGGGAGGCGGCGGGGCAGGCGCGGCGCACAGCGCGCTGCCCGGCTGATATCCCAGCGCCTCGGCGCGCGCGGTGGTGGCCGAAGCCGGCAGCGCAAGGCCCTGCCAGTTCAGCTGCGGCAGCGGCAGCAGGGCCTGGAACGGCACCGGCTGGCAGCTGGCCGCATCGGCCGGGTCGCACACGCTGACGCGCACATGGCGGATGCAATCGCTGCCATTCGGATTGCGCAGGCAGTACAGCCGGTTCAGCGCCGGGCACGGCGCACGCGCCGCGGCGGCCACCGGCTGCAGCGCGCCGGCCGCGTCCTGCCACAAGTACTCGATGCGCAAATGGCCCGGGCCGAACGACGGCGCCATCGGCAAGGAGCCGCCGCCGGGCCGGAACAGCGCGCGCCGGCGTAGCGCCGCCATGGCCGCCGGGTCGGTGTAGTCGGCCATGGCGGCTGCGCGCGCGGCGCTGCGCGTGACTTCCTGCAGCGTGTTCCACAAATAGATCAGGCGCGCGCATTCCAGCAGGCCGTACATGAACAGCAGGAAGAGCGGCAGCGCCAGCGCCAGTTCGATCAGCAGCACGCCGGCGGCCGGACGCCGAAGAGTACGTCTGCGGCCATGTTCAACGCAGTGTCTAGTT
>NZ_BAAKJE010000003.1:0-218 GCF_059704565.1 Massilia sp. NBRC 108631 | reverse complement strand
CCTGCGCCGTGGATGGTGCCGGCGTATTCCACCTGCTTGCTGCTCAGCTTGCCCTCCCGGTTCTGCTCCAGCAAGCTCGACAGGATCAGCATGCTGTTCAGCGGCGTGCGCAGCTCGTGCGACATATTGGCCAGGAACTGCGATTTGTACTGGCTGGCCCGCTCCAGGTCCAGCGCGCGCTCTTCCAGCTGCTGCTGGGCTTCGCCCAGGGCTTCGTT
>NZ_BAAKJE010000002.1:0-209 GCF_059704565.1 Massilia sp. NBRC 108631 | reverse complement strand
TTGAGCACCGAGGAGTGGCCGGTCTTGCCGGACAGCGGGCGCGCGGTCTGGATATCGACCGTGGAGCCGATGCCGCCTTCTGGCAGGAAGGGCTGCGAGGTCTTATAGACCAGCGCTTTCGAGATCAGGTCGGAGGACAGCAGGTCGAAGGAGAACTCGCGGCCGCCGGTGTCGCTGGTCATGGTGCGGCCATTCACCAGCACGTTGTT
>NZ_BAAKJE010000001.1:0-222 GCF_059704565.1 Massilia sp. NBRC 108631 | reverse complement strand
GGTCCCCCCATATTCAGACAGGATTTCTCGTGTCCCGCCCTACTTGTCGCATACTTAGTTCCACACATCGCATTTCGTGTACGGGGCTATCACCCGCTATGGCCCACATTTCCAGGTGGTTCCACTATGCGTCATGCTAAATCATGCAGGCTCATCCCATTTCGCTCGCCACTACTTTGGGAATCTCGGTTGATTTATTTTCCTGCAGCTACTTAGATGTTT